>QNCV01000001.1 GCA_003645845.1 Fidelibacterota bacterium
CTGGATATCCTGTTGCCACCCCGCAAATCGGTCCGTGATTCGGAAACCTCCTTGGCAACAAAGGATGAACAGCTGTCTAATACCCGTGAAAAATTCCGGGAAATGTTAAATAACGGTTCCATGGAAGACCGGGTTATTGAAATTACGGTTCAAAAGGGTGGGACGCCAATGATGCAAGTCTTTGGGCCTGCAGGTATGGAAGAGATGGGCCTGAACCTGACCGAGATGCTGGGCAACGCATTTCCCAAGAAGAGGAAAATTCAAAAAGTCACCGTGGCCGAAGCACGGAAAATTTTTACCCGGGAAGAGGCCGAGAAACTGGTGGATAACGACCGGGTGATCCAGGAGGCGATCCGACGGGTTGAGGAATCGGGGATTGTTTTTCTGGATGAGATTGATAAAATAGCCTCGTCCCACGGTGATACCGGTCGTGGTCCCGATGTTTCCCGGGAGGGGGTTCAGCGGGATATTTTGCCAATTGTGGAGGGCTCCAATGTCCAGACCAAATTCGGCGTGGTGAAAACGGATCATATTTTGTTTATTGCCGCCGGTGCGTTTCACATGACCAAACCGTCCGACCTGATTCCGGAACTACAGGGCCGCTTCCCGATTCGGGTGGAGATGGACAGCCTGGGACGGGATGAATTCATTCAAATTTTGCAAAATCCACGGAATGCTTTGCTGAAACAGTATCAGGCGCTGCTGGAAACGGAAAATGTCGAACTGATTGTGGAAGATGATGCCATTGAAAAGATTGCCGAACTGGCCGCCGAGGTCAATGATAAAATGGAAAACATCGGCGCACGCCGTCTGCACACGATCATGACGACTTTGCTGGAGGATATGTTGTTTCAAATTCCCGATAAAAAGATTACAAAGGTTGTCATTACACGGAAAGATGTTGAAAAACGCCTCACGGAACTGATTAAAGATCGTGATTTGAGTCGTTATATATTGTAAAAGGAGGAATACGTGAAACGAGATTTTGTCCATATTACCGATTTTTCGGCTGATGAAATCCGGGAAGTGTTCGAATTAACTGCGAAGATGAAAA
The DNA here is from genome assembly GCA_003645845.1 of Fidelibacterota bacterium. Lineage (GTDB taxonomy): Bacteria > Fidelibacterota > UBA2242 > UBA2242 > UBA2242 > B118-G9. The sequence continues at coordinate 1,055 of QNCV01000001.1, forward strand.
CCTTAGTCAAAGAGGGCAAAGAATATACTCCCCTTAAAGGGAAAAATCTGGCAATGATTTTTGCCAAACCATCGGCACGGACCCGGGTTTCCTTTGAAACCGGTATGTCCCAACTGGGCGGGCATGCTATTTACCTCAGTCCCAATGATATCGGTATCGGGAAACGTGAAGCGGTCAAAGATATCGCCCGGGTGATTTCCCGCTATGATGATATTATCATGGCCCGCCTTTTCGATCATGCGCACATGCTGGAATTGGCTGAGTATTCCACGGTTCCGGTGATTAACGGACTTACCGATCTGAATCATCCCTGCCAGATCATGGCGGATATTTTTACGGTCCTGGAACACCGTAAACATTTGAATGATTTGAAAATTGCCTTTATCGGCGACGGCAACAATGTGGCCAATTCCTGGATTAATCTGGCGGCGCGGCTGCCGATGCATTTCGTGCTGGCGTCTCCAAGCGGTTATGATCCCGATGAAGATATACTTAAAAATGCCCGGAATGTTGGTATCAGCCGGATCGATATCCTTCGTGATCCTGTTGAGGCTGTTCAGGACGCCGATGTCATCTATACCGACGTCTGGGCCAGCATGGGGCAGGAAGCCGAAGCCGCTCAGCGCCGGAAGGACTTTATGCCCTATCAGGTAAACAGAGAATTGATGAGCCATGCCAAAGAGGATGTGCTGGTCATGCACTGTCTGCCGGCCCACCGGGGCGATGAGATCACCGATGATGTGATTGACGGGCCCAATTCGATTGTCTTTGATGAGGCCGAGAATCGCATGCATGTTCAGAAGGCAATAATGGTCAAATTGCTGCAAGCTTAATCCCTTTTCAAAAAAATATTGGTGTCTTTACTTTTTTCGATTATATTATCCGAATAGGAAATATAGGTTCAACACCAATGAAAACAGAGACTTTTCCAGGTATTAATAAGGGAACCGGAATGAGTTCCGGGAAGTTATTTGAAAATCTCCCCGGAATGGTTTACCTGTGCAAGAATGATCCCGATTGGACCATGTTGATGATCAGTCAGAATTGTTCCGATGTGACCGGCTATTCGTCGGAAGATCTGATCGGAAATCGGCGCATCAGTTACGCACAGCTGATTCTTCAGGATGACCGGGATATGGTTTATGCTGAAATTCAGAAAGCCCTTCAGGATAAAACCTCATATATCATCGAATACCGAATTAAAACGGCAGCAGGAAAGATCAAATGGGTCTGGGAGCAGGGGATCGGGGTATATTCCCGCCGGGGAGAGTTGAAATATCTGGAAGGCTATATTACCGAGCTGTCGGAAGCCCAGATCATGGGAAAAGAAGAAAAGTACCGTCTCCTGGTTGAAAATATTCAGGATGGGATAGTTATCAGCCAGTTTGATAAATTTATATTTATTAATGAACGGTTTGCCCGGATGCTGGGATATACGGTTAAAGAATTGCTCATGCGGGACTATAGAGATGTCTATACCGAAAAAGGACTGCAAATTCTGAGCGAACGACACGGTCGACGGCAGCGGGGCGAAGTCGTGCCCTCGAAGTATGAGACGGTCTTTAAGCGTAAAGACGGTTCTGAAATCGACGTCGAGGCCAATGTAACAATCATTGATTATAAAGGCAACCCCGCTACATTTGCGGTTATCCGCGATATCCGGGAACGAAAGAGAGCCGAACAGGAAATTCGGAAGCAGCGGCAGTATTTTGAAGCAGTCTTTGACAGTAGTCCTGCAGCAATTGTATCACTCGATATGGACGAAAGGATCGTCAGAGCCAACGCTCAGTTTGAAAAGTTGTTTGGTTATACTCTGGATGAAATCAGAGGACACAACATCGATGATCTGATTGCGCCCAAAGAGTTACAGCAGGAAGCGCGACAGATTACCCGGAAGATACGGCAGGGCGGCATGGCGGGCACCGAGTCAAAGCGGTTGCGAAAAGACGGTACCCCGGTGGATGTCTCCATCAGCGGCGCTCCTATCAAAGTCGACGGGAAACAGATCGGTATTATCGCAATATATGTCGATATTTCCGAAATTAAAAAAGCCCATGAAGAGATTAACCGGCAGAAACAGTATTTTGAAGCCCTGGTCAACAGTGCCTCAGACGCTATTGTTTCGCTTGATCTCAATAACAAGGTGGTCAGTGTCAACCGCTGTTTTGAGAAGATGTTTGGCTATTCGCTCGAAGAGATCAAAGGTAAAAATATTGACCATTACATTATACCGGATGAAGATATAGATAGCGCCATTAATATTACGGCGTCGGTGCAGAAGGGCAGCGAAACTCATTTTGAGCGTAAGCGCAAACGCAAAGATGGCAGCCCGATAGATGTGGAGATCAGCGGTGCACCGATAGTCGTGAACGGAGAACATATCGGAGCTTTGGCGATTTACAGAGATATTACCGAACGGAAACGATTTGAAAACGCTTTGACGGTTGAACGCAATCTGATGCGGACCCTGATCGATAACCTACCCGATTCAATTTATGTTAAGGATACTGAGAGTCGGAAAACTCTTTCTAACCGGGCGAATTACAGTGATATGGGCGCCAAATCGGAGTCGGAGGTGCTTGGCAAAACCGATTTCGATTTTTATCCGCCGGACCTGGCGGCGTCCTTCGTTGCGGATGACAAGAAAGTCATTCAGACCGGTCAACCGGTAATTAACCGGGAGGAAGAAACCACCCGCTCCGACGGCAGCATCGGCTGGCAACTGACTTCGAAAATTCCGCTGCGAGACAGCAACGGAAACATAACCGGGCTTGTTGGAATCGGGCATGATATTACCGAGCGAAAGAAAGCAGAAGAAGAGCGGGAGAAAATCATTTCCGAACTGCGGGAGGCTCTGGCGAAGGTGAATACCCTGAGCGGCCTGATTCCGATTTGTGCCAATTGCAAGAAAATCAGGGACGATAAAGGATACTGGAGTGATGTAGAACTCTACATATCCAAACATTCCACAGCAGAGTTCAGCCACGGACTCTGTAACGATTGCATGAAAAAATTATATCCCGAGCAGTACAAACGTATGGTGAAGCAGGGCAAGATTAAAGATCACTGATCCTTCATCTCCTTTATATCCTCACCTGAACTTGACATTCGTTTCCGCTTGACGGATTCGATGACGGAGCGGATAATAATGACCGGCAGGGCGATATAGAGAATGGCATTAATATACTGATCGCATAGATTACTGGGCCAGGGGAAGGGTTTAAAGATGAAAAAGTCGGTGGCATATCCGATAAAAAGGATTTCCAGTATATTGCCGGTGGCGCCGATTGTCAGACTAAGGATTGCCGCATAGATAAAGCGATTGGCTCGGTCCAGATCTTCTTTGATTAGTGAATGGATTAAAGAAACAAGCAGAATGGTAACAAATACCAGACCGGCCAACGCCCAGAGAAAATGGTTGTTAATATTGCCGAAAATAAAATGATAACCGGTATTGTGGGTCCGGTAAAGATTCAGAAAGGGAAAGACCGTTTCCCGGACCTTTTCAAAGGGCAGATGGCGGTTGACTGTGGATTTGCTGAGAATATCTACTAAAAGCAAGAAAACTCCGATGATCACGGAAGTCAGAACTGTTTTGAATTTGGGCTTCATGGTTTATCCTGGGTATAAGGTTAGCGATGGGAACGGCGGTACTGGCTTAGAAAGCGGACCGGGTTTTCGTGGCTGCCCCGGATTTTCCGGAACATTTCGGTATAGATTTGATTGATTTCGGGAGATTTCTTTTCAGCTTCGGGATTCAGGATTAATCCGCGGAGAATACGGGCCCAGCCGGCGTTGAGTTCACCGCATTGAGCCTGGGCGGCGCCGAGAATAATATTACCGTTTTGGTTATCCGGATTACCGTATTTAGAGGCCTGAGAGATCAGGTTCAGAGCATAGGAATAGCGCTGTTGGCGGTAAGCGTTCCAGGCCAGGGCGGTGTAAAGGGTGTAATACGTCTGATTGCGGGCCGAATCCGAGATTGCCAAATATCGATTTTGGCGGATTCCGTGGATCAGGAAGCGGTTGGAAAGAGGTATCAGGCGTTGATCATGAAGGGACAGTATCTGATCCGAAAACTGTTTTAAGGTATCCACTTGATGATAGTCCGGTCGGATAATGACGTCCGCGTAATTTTCCAGGCTCCGATTGCGCAGACTGTCGGATTGAAAGCATGTGCTTAGATATGGAAAAACCACCAGGGCAATTCCCAGCGGATCGGGGTAAATTTCCTGATATATTTTTTTTTGATGATTCAATTGACGAATCCCGGCCGAATCGGTTGCCAGTATGTTGATCAGGAGGCTGTCCAGATAATTGCGGATTTCGGGGGAATGAACCATCAGGCGCTGTTTGAGAGTGAAAAAACACTTTTCATCGCTCTGCCCGTACTTGTTCCAGAGGGCCAGGGCGGACTCTATAGCTGGTTGCAGGCTGTCGCTTTCGGGATATTGCCGAAGGAAATCCAGTGTGGCCTGTAGCCGGCTTGAATCGGAATCGATGGTGGACAGGGCCTGAAATTGTTCGTGCTCGTGCCGGTGAGAACAGGTCGTCAGACCGGTTACGATCACCAGGATCAGAAGAAAGGAAATTTGTTTTAAAACAGGCGGGTATTGACTATTCACAAATATCGATCGGTTATTTTTTCTTGATAATCCTGCGCCAGCCGAAGCCCGGAGAGCGTATCGGCATAAAGCCGGCGTCCACTGCCCGGACATCCTGCAGAGAAATGAAAATGTTAGGATCGATCTCCCGGGCGAGAGCGATTGCCTCTTTGACTTTACTGCGGGGTACCACGCATAAGATGATATTGACTGCACCTTTGGCACCGTTGGCTTTGATTACGGTAGCGCCGTACCCGGCATCCCGCAGCGCCATGGGTAAAATATCAATGGTATTCCGGGTGATGATGCGGATAATTTGCTGGCCCAGAGCGATTTTTTCTTCGATGGTGATGCCGATGTAATTACCGCAGGCAAAACCCAGACCGTAGGCCAGGAAACAGGCGACATTGGACAGATGTTGAAACACCTGTGAAATGGCCAACAGCCAGATTGAAATCTCAATAAATCCGAGAAGGGCGGCAATCCCGCGTCTTCCTCTGGATATTAAGATAATCCGGAATGTGCCGATGGATACATCGGTAACGCGAGCCAGGAAAATTAAAAGCGGGATTGCTATCCAGCTAAGGATCCAGGGATTATCGGTTAAAAACGGCATCCGGGTATGATCCTGATTCTATTCAAAGAGTTCGATGTTACCGCCGGTGTGCAAAAAGACCACATTTTCATCGGGAGCAATTTTCCCCGATCGACAATAATCGATCAGACCGCTGGCTGCTTTTCCGGAGTAGACATGGTCCAGCAGAATCCCTTCATTCCTGGCAAATAGTTCAATGGCTTCTTCGGCGGCGTCGGTACGCTTTCCGTATCCTTTGCCAATATAGCGGTCATCTACGGTTACCAGGTCTCTGGAAATCTGAACATTGAGAAAGTTTCCGACGGACAGGGACAGATCATAGACATTTTTTTCCAGTTCTGGCTGCGGGACATCGACGCTGATACCAATTATTTTCCCGGACCAGCCGCTAATGGCCTGTCCGGCCACAAGTCCCGCCTGAGTTCCTGCTGATGACGAGGCGTGAAATACTTTATCAACTCTGAGATTCAGGCGTTCGAAATCGTCCATCAGTTCTCCCCAGCCGGCTATATAGCCCAGAGCTCCGATGGTTGTGGAACCGCCGGGTGGCAGGAAATAGACCTTTTTACCATTATATTCGAGATTCTTACGGACCTCCAGGGCTTTTTCCATGCGTTCTTCCGGATCTGTGGTTTCGATATGATGAACAGTGGCGCCGAAAAGGTGGTCCAGCAGCAGATTACCGGTGGGATTCTCAGGCTCTGAACCGTTCAGAATCAGGTGAACCGACAGACCGAATTTGGCGCCGACGGCGCTTAGAATCCGGCAGAAGTTGGATTGATTGGCGCCGATGCCGATAATCGTATCACAACCCTGAGCGATGGCATGCGGGACAAGGAAATCAAATTTACGGGTTTTGTTTCCGCCAAAGGCAAAACCGGTCAGATCGTCCCGTTTGATATAAATATTCCGTTCCAGTAGTTCCGAGAGGGTTTCCAGTTTGTAAAATGGGGTCGGCAGAACCGAAATGCTTTCACGGTCAAGGTGGGCCAGAACTTCATCTATTGCTTGCATATTAGCTCCTCAAATTAACCCTTGAAATTACGATGTTGTAACCTTTTTTAAAAGCATATCCGAATAGGATACCTTAATCAAATGCTCTTTTTTGATTTGCAGGCGATCCATCAGGCGTTGGCACTGACTCCGGAGCTCACGGTCACTGTGCCGTGGATTAGATGCGATCGCTTCTATTTCGATGAAAGTGCCGAGATTTTTTACGGTGTCGAGATGAATTTTGACATTATCCAGAAAATATATTTCCCGCTGTTTTTCGACAATGACCAGAGTATCCAGCGCGGCTGACAGAAGCCTTTCCAGCGTTTCCGGATCGGCACAGGGGTAGAGTATAACTTCGGATAATTTGGGACCTGCCTGATTCCGGCGGTGGTAGTGGATCAGTTTTTTTTCAATCTGTCCCCGCCGTAACTTCAGACGTCCCCGGGAAACCTTGAAGTAGTGATCAATCTGATAATCGGTTCCGACAAATCGGGGTTGCAGTGCCCGGAGGATTCTTCGAGCTCCGTCAAGATCGGGACAGCGGGCTTTTATTTCTCTGATTTTTACCGACATCGTGATGATAATCTAATAAAAATTATGATACTGCCCACTAACTTTTCCGAGCCTGAAGGGTTTCTCCGGAGTCCGGAACGTTCTGTTAAATTATCTTGAATTATCAACTGAAAATAGGCATATTGTAACCTATGAAGAAAGGTCGTTATAGTGCTCTGATATTAATTTTAGTGAGCAGTCTGGTTCTAAGGGCTGATCTGCCGGAGGGATTACGGTATAAGCGGCTCAAATCGGCGATCCCCACGTCCTATCGTTTTGATTTTAAACGGGCCCTTTCTTTTTTAAAGAAAGACCAGAACTACCAGGCGAAAATAATACTGGAACGCCTTGTGAAAACACACCCTGATTTTTACGTTTACTGGGCCTATGGTTATACGGAGCGGATGATGAATAATACAGCCAGTGCCCGCGCTCTGTATTTTAAAGCCTTTGAGATGAATGATTCTCTGCTGACTTTTTTGCGGGATTATGCTGATTTTGTTGAGGCAACCAGTGCGGAATGGCTTGTTGTCAGGCGGCTAACCCGGGCGCTTTACACCGCCCAGCCCGATGATTACCCTCTGATGTTTATGCTGGATAAAGCCGTAGAAACCGGTCAGCAAAGTGCGGCGCTTGATTTTCTTCGGGAACTGGCCGAAACGCACCCCGGCGACACCAGAATCGGGGTCTTTCAGGCTGTGGTCCTCAGCTACCTGGGGCGTGGGACTGAGGCGGTACAGTCGGCCCTTGAGGTGGTTGAGGATACGGAAAGCCTGTTTCAATTGCAAATGCTGGAACGAATTCTGGCGAACAACGGCTATTTTGTGGAAGCCGCCGGGGCCTGTGAAAAAATGACCGGCATCGCAAAAAAATCTGCCGTTACGTATAGCGCCTGGGGGCATCTTGAATTCATGCAGGGTCATTATGAGAATGCGGTCACCTATTATCGGAAATCCTTGAATGCGGATTATCGTCCGAGCACTCTGATTAAACTGGCCCGGATTACTCTTTTATACCTGAATGATCCGAAGCAGGCGGTTTATTATGGAAAATCGGCCCTGCAGATTGATCGTCGGGAATCCGATGCCTGTTTTATCCTGGCGGAATCCTACCGCCGGCTGGCCAGGATGGACAAAGCTCTGGACTATTCAAGCCGCCTGCTCAAGCTCATGCCGGATCATCCTCATCCCTACTATTATCACGGGAAACTGCTGTTTGAATTAAAACGCTATACCGAGGCGGTGACTTACCTGGAACAGGCTGTTGCACTAAGTCCGGAAGTGCAGCGTTACCGGCTAATTCTGGCAAAAGCCTATGCAGGAGCCGGTCAAAAGGACAGAGCCAAAGCTATTTACACGAATTTTATTAACGAACCTATCGGCAATTTATGGTCCGAAGAAGAATTACTCAAAGAAGAACCTCCAGAGCCGCGTTAATTGTTCTGATTCTGTGTGCTCAGATGCTTATTATTCTGGCGTCCTGTTCGGCTCGTCTTCCCCGGAAGCATCTTCCGGAGCCGGTTCTGCCGAATCATCCGGAAATTTTGAATTTATACTGGGAAAGCTGGCGCCTTGTTAATAATGCCCGCTATCAGGGTACCCGGTTGAACGGATTTCCTGATCAATATTTAAATATAGAAAACGGAAGTGTTATTAATCAATGGCCAACCCTCTCTTCGGCCCTTTTCGCTATGTACGGGTACCGGGATTTTCCGGTCATGCAAACGCTGGATCTGTTTTACAACAAGCAGCGTTCCGACGGGTTCATAGCCCGGACGTATATCGTCAATTCCGGTGATCCTTTGCATCTACCCACACAATTGGACCCCATGATTAATCCGCCACTGTTTGCCTGGGTTGAGTTGAAATATTTTACCCTTTCCGGTGACAGCGTCCGTCTGCGGCAGGTTTTCCCGAAATTGGAGCGTTATTTTGCCTGGATTGATCAGTTCTGCCGGGGAAAATACGAGGCGACGGATTTGTATTACACGACGGCAATTGGTTCCGGGATGCTGAATCTGCCCCGCGGTGATGTTGAGCATGGTGGCTGGACGGACTTGACGGCTCAGATGGCCCTCTTCGCCGAGCAGCTTGCCAGGATTGCCGGCATTCTGAATGTTCCGGAAAGGGAGCGATACTACCATGAGCGTTATCTGTCCATTAGTCGGGCGATTCAGTCAAAACTCTGGAATCCCGATTCCAGTTTTTATTACGATTATTCACGTGAGGGTAAGACATCCTTTCTGCGGACAATCAACGGTTTTTGGCCTTTGCTGGCTGGCATTCCCGACACCGATCAGGCCCGCCGATTGATCGGATATCTCAAAGACCCCAACGATTTTGCGCCGAAACACATGTTCCCCAGTGTCTCCGTCCGGGAAATCGATTATAATCCCCTGGGATTTTACTGGCGCGGTGGCGTATGGGGAATTTCCAATTACATGATTATTCAGAGCCTGAAGCGCTATGGTGAGACGGAGTTTGCCCGCGAAGCGGCCTGGAACCATTTGAAAAATATGGCGGAAGTATATCGGGGATTCGATCTTTCGGTGGATGCCGAATGCCCGGAACCGGAGAGCGGAATGGCTGGCAAAATATGGGAGGTTTATGCGCCCGAAAAGGTCTGTCCGGGGACCAACTGGAACGCTCAAAATCTCTGCCGGCCTGACCAGATCAGCTTTTCCGGTCACGGCCCGATCTCTATGGTCATTGAGGATATTCTGGGGTTTCAGACCGATGCTCCGGAGGACGAACTTCGGTGGCATATGACCAGGGCGGATCGGCACGGTATCCGACGCCTGGGTTTCGGTGATAATACGGTATCTGTCTGGACAGAACCTGATACGGTCCGACCGGAAGTTCTGACTTTGGCAGGATCCACGGATTCGGAGTTTAAACTGATCATTGATACTGTACAGGACAGTTTTCTGGTAAACTTTGATCCGGGACCGATTGCGGTCAGTTTTCTACCGGCGGATTATCTGCTGAGGGGCCGTTTCAGTCAACAATAAAGTTTTCTCTGATCAAACTGGCGGTTGTCAATACATCTGCGACATAGGTGCGGCTGTTATTATAACGTAACAGTGCCCGTTGCTGACGCAGTATGTCATCCGTCCAGCCTTTACGGCTCAGAAAGTTTCCAACGCTCATAATGGCGTCAGTGTAATTATATAGATCGATTTTTCCATCCCGGTCGCCATCGATGCCATACCGTAAAACATTCGAGGGCATGAACTGGGGATACCCGAAGGCGCCGGCGTAGGAACCGGGCAGTTCAAGAATATCCAGATGACTTTCGTCATGGAGTCTTAGCAAAGCGCCGAATTCGGTCCGCGCCCAGGCTGCTTTACGAATAGCCCGTTTCTGATAAAGATTGATCAGATACCTTCGTTTATCAAAACTCAGATAATGATATCGCTCGTTGATATAATTCTCAATCCGTGCCAGGGACTCCGGACTATCGGCATTTGAAAGGGAACTGAGAACATTGAAAACCGAGTATTTGCCAACTATTTTACCCAGTTTTGTTTCGACAAACAGGACTGCGACGATAGCCTCTCTGTTTACTCCGAACCGCTGTTCGGCAGTATCCAACTGGCTCTGATAATGCTGCAGAAAATCTTCAATTTCATAGGTAACGTTTTCTGTATGGAAAAATGTACTGCTGTAACTGTCCATCGCCGGTGGACTTGATAACTTAACGGCAATGTCAGGGTAATAGACCACCCGAGGGTCCCGAAAGAGCTGTTGCACTTCAGCCATATTAAAATTTTGTTCGGCGAGGTAGCTAAACAGCATGGCATAATCCCGGGACGGGACCGGCTTGGCATCCGTTTCCGGCACCATTGCGTAGTCGCGTACCCTGAATGAGAGCACAACGACCAGCAGTATAGCAACCATAAGCCCTTTTTTAGTTCGTTTCAAATAATTTATTAAGTTCTTCATGATGATTCCTTATTATCAAACACCCTAATATTACGGTGAGTTTTAGAGATTAGAGGTGAAACAAATCACATTGTTACAAAATTAGCGTAAATGTTACGAAACTTATTTTCATAATGCAACTATTTGTTTTTACGGGCAGTCCTCTTATATTTCCCGTGAGAATGATTTTGAAGTGAGATTATGGAGACTGATGTGAAACAGGAGTCAAATAACCTGCCCGGGCGGGCTTTTCGAGCGCGTTGGATATTGCCGTTGTCGGCTCCACCGATCGAAGATGGTGTTATTGTTCTGAAGGGTGACAGAATTCAGCTTATCGGCCATTTTAACCGGTTGAGGGACGATCTGCCGGAAAATCTGATTGACCTGGGAGATGCCGTGATTTTTCCGGCCTTTGTAAATGTTCATACTCACCTTGAAGATGATATTCTTGAAGAACTCCCCGGGAATGTTTTTCAATACCTGAGACAAAGCCAAGCTGCTTTAAATAATCGTAGTGCCGAAGAGCAGAAAGCACTGGTTTATCAAAATATTACCGATTGTGCCCGTACCGGAACAATTGCATTGGGTGATTTTTTCAACACAGACCATTCAACGGAAGGTTTGGAGGGAGCCCGTGTGTTTGCCCGGGTTTTTCATGAACTCAGGGGGTTTAAAAATTATGAAGCCGATTATATTATAAGACAGGTTCAGGCCCGGATGGAGCAGACCGTTTCCCAGAGGCAGCTTACCCACCATTTGGGGATGTCATCACCCTGGCAACTCTCGCCCGAACTTTTTCGGATGATCAGTATCCGGGAACGGCATGTAGCTATACACATGGCGATGACGGAGGCGGAAACCGAATTCATGCATAGCGGTAAGGGACCGGTCAAACAGTATCTGTTGTCCATCGGTGATTTTGACTATAGCTGGGAGGCTCCGAAAGTTTCACCTGTCCAGTATTTTTTCAATAACCGATTTTATGCTCGTCACAATATTCTGATTCATATGAACGAAGTATCTGAGACGGATATTGATGTCATTAAAAACAGTCCGGCCAAGGTCAATGTCTGTCTCTGCCCCCGGGCTTCGCAAACACTGCAGCTGCGTCCCACGCCGGTAAAACGGATTCTGGAAAAAGGGATTAATATTTGTATGGGTACGGAGAGTAGGGCGCTTACCGGTGATCTGGATATGCGCAAGGAGCTGCGAACTGCCGTGGATCTCTATGGTGTCAGTCCTGATACTGCGCTGAAATTTGCGACTTTGAACGGTGCTTATGCGATTGGTTTTCACAAGGAGGTGGGTAGTCTTGAGACGGGGAAAACTGCCCGCTGTCTGGTTGCCTGGGCGACCGGTGGTCCGTCGAATGATCCTTTTGAAATGATCCTTGATGATTCCCGGGAACTGGTCTGGCTTGACAATTATGACGAGCAACATACGTAAAAGAGAAAAATAATTTGGTCAACCATTGATTAGCTGTTGATAATTAATAAAATTTTTCTTATCTAATATTTGTGGTATATCCAGACGGTTTGCTGATCAGACCATTTTATCAATATTGCCGATTGTTACCTGGAGAGGCCGGCGGATTTGGAAAACCGGAATGGATCGCCATGCTGCCAGAACCTGCAATCACCTTAATAAATAATAACCCCGAGGAGTGACTATGATCAAAAGCAAAGTCGTTGAAGAATTGATTCATTTTACTCAGAATGAGTATCCGGTAACCAGCGCTTATTTTACCCTGTCCAGTAAAGTCGGCAATCACAAAACCAGTCTGGTTGAACTCAAAAAAATGATTCGTTACAAGAAGAATACGACCTATTTCAGGCAACTGAATGAAGTCGAGAAAAAATCGGTTTTAGCCGACTTCGAAAAAATTCTTAACTGGTTTGAAGAGGAACTGGATAGCTCAAAATATGTCAGCTCCATTTGCTTTTGTCAAAGCGGAACCGGTTTCTGGAAGGTTCGTAATCTGCGGATTCCACTTCAGAATGAAATAATCATTCAGCCCAAACCCTCGATTTACCAACTGTCACAATTGTTCAGTCAATACAGTCGTTATGCGGTAGTTCTGGTGGATAAAAGCAAAGCCCGCATTTTTGAGCAGTCGCTGGGTGATTTTACCGAAATCTATGCCGTAGAGGACAATGCACCCGAGACTGTCAAAGTCGGGGGTTATCGTGGACGCCAGGAGCGTCGGGTCGAACGGAATATTAAAAAAGGGGTGGCGGAACATTACAAGGAGGTTGCCAATAAGATATTTGCTCTTAATAAACGCCGGGATTTTAATTGGATTGTCCTGGGCGGCCGCCGGGAATCCGTCGGAAAGTTTCAAGGTATCCTGCATGATTACGTGGCTTCCAAAATTGCAGGAACGGTTGAAATTGAACCTCAGGCTCCCCTGAGCGAGGTCTTCAGTAAGGTTCAAAAGGCCGGTCTGAAGGCTCGCCGGAAGTATGAGACGGGACTGTTGGAAACTTTTAACAATAAAAAAACTGCCAACCAGGCCGTAGCCGGAATAGATGCGGTTTTACCGATGCTGCGGGATAATTGGGTGGATACTCTTTTATTACAGGAGAATTACCGCCGTAAAGGGGTCTTTTGCCGGCATTGTCAGTATATCGATCTGTCGACGCACGCCGAGTGTCCAAAGCATGGCGGACCGCTTGAACGAACCCATAATATAATCGAACATATGCTGCATAACGCCTTACTTCAGGGGGTTGATGTTCAATATCTGCAGCAATCGCTGGAGCAATACGGATATCTGGGCGCAATATTGCGCTTTCCTCTGACCTCCTGACCGGATTCGGTTATCCGGTTTTGCGGGTCCGTTCCGCTAGCGGCACTTGAAAGGTTGGAGATACACTTCAATTATCAATTTAAGTCATTCGGCTAACTTGCCTATTTTCATTATTTTTTCCTTGACATTATCCCGATATGAGGACTATATTTTTTCTGAATGCAACGCCATAGTGTCAATTGTAAATATTTAGACACTTTATACCCGAAGGTGTGGGATTATGAAAGTCAAAATTCTTTTTGTAGCCTTTCTTCTATTTCCTCTGATACAGGGGTGTAGTCTCTTCAGCAGCGAGGCTGTTGACGAGACGGAAACCGAGACGCTTCAAACTGCTCAGTCGACGGACACAGTGGTAGCGCCAGCTACCGGCCAGGTGGTAACCAACAGTACACTAACGCCAACCCGGCAATCCCGCTCGGTGGCAACTGCCCCTGCCCGGACGACTCCTGCTGATCAGGATTATGTGGTCAACGAGCTGACCTTTGAAGTGAAAAAATTGTCTGCCGAGCTGAAACATGTGCAAAGTCAGCTGCAAGACCTGCAGGCCAACAGCCAGATGTGGATGAATCCACTGGCCATGTATGACAAGGAAATCGTGACCGATAACGGTACATCAATCTACGGTAAAATTATCTACCAGGATGATAAAATTGTCAAAGTAGAGACCCTGATCGGTTATCTGGTGCTGGATAAATCATCAATTGTCCGGGTAATTACCAATGTTCCCGAAGAGCCGGCTCAGAAATATGTGCCTCAGGAACTGGTGAGTGAGGTCTCGCGAGGCACCAGCTATCCTCAGGTTCCCCAACCGGCCTATATCTCCAAATCCGGTGAACCGGCGCAGCTGCCGGAAAGTGCTGCCAAACTGCCCAATTGTGTACTGGTCGGCAATATCAGTGAGAAAAAAGATCGTTCCGGGAACACCATCTTTTCCGGTGAGGTTAAGAATATCGGTGCCCGGCGTGCGGATTTTGTGAAGGTTAATTTTATTTTTCGGAAAAACTGGAGCGGCGACACAAAAACCCGGACCGCTTTCGTGGAAGGTACCTATTTTACTTTCGAAGATTCCGGAATTACGACGAACAATTCACTGTTGCCGGGTGCGACCGGTAAATTTGAGCTGATCATTCCCAAGAATTTTGGCAGCTTCATCGGCTATTCCTACACAATTGAGTGGGAGCAGTATAAATAATGCATTTACCATTCACTAAGATTGCCGGTTTGTCGTTTTTACTAATGGGATTCGCTTTTTCTCAAACCGACTCGACTTTGATTGATATTTCTGAAAAAAAAGCGAAGCTGAACGAGAAGAATGTTCAGATGCTGGAATTGCAGTCCGATATCAGCAGTCATGACGAAGAGCTTCGGGCTATTCGGGATGAAATTGAAAAACTGAAAGCCTATAATCGGCGACTTCAGGATTCTTTGCTAACCAAACAGGCGGAGATTGATTCGCTGAAAGAGCAGCAGAACCAGGTGGAAAATTTTAAGATGATCGTCAATGCGTTTGACGAAGACAAAGCCCTGACCGATGAAATCCTGGAGTCAATTAAAAGCTCTGATGTGGCGCCGAAGGATACGGTGGCGACCGTTACTCTGGAGGAAACTCCGGATGATACGGAGTACCGGACACTATACAACGAAGCGCTTAATCTATATTTTGATCGGGATTATAAGTCCAGTATTGGCAAATTCAGAGAACTATTAACCCGCAGTCGGAAACATCCCCTGGCAGATAACTGCCAGTACTGGTTGGGTGAAAACTATTATTCTCAGGAAAATTATTCCCAGGCAATTGCGGAATTTCAGAAAGTTGCTCCCCTGGGTGACGGTAATAAGGCGGATGCCGCTCTGTTTAAAATCGGGATGAGCCAGCTGAAGATGGGACAGGACGCCTCCGCCCGGGAAACCTTTACCCGGCTGGAAAAACAGTTTCCCGACAGCGATTTGCTGGATAAAGCCCGGCAATATTTAACGTCCCGGGAAAAGTTTTGAAAGGATATGTTTGTAAGGTAATTTTAATGCTTTGTCTGCCCCTAATCTTAGACGCTCAGGAAAGCGATACGACGCGGGGTAAAACCGACAAAAGTTTCATGTACGATTTAGGAATCAAGATTGAGCCAGCGAGGGAGTCTGCCCCCCTTCAAGGCATTGGCGTTGCTAACCCAAGTTTGGTTCGACTACAGAGCCAAATGGACTCCCTCACCTCGGCTTTTTCAATGTATAAGCAGGATACCGACCGGCGTATTACAGAACTGGATCAAGCGCTTGATTCTGTGAAGCTGGTAAACAGGCAACTTGAAAAGCGGATTTATTTATCACCCTATGCATCGGCGGGAAATCCTCGTTTAATTTATTCAAAAAAAGAAGGAGAGCGCTTTTTTCAAAAGGGCACGGATGCCTATAACGCTCAAAATTATCCGGTTGCGGTGGATTATTTCCGGAAATGTATTGATAGTGAGGCCGGCGGTAGCCTGATCGGGGATGCCTATTTCTGGGTTGGTAACAGTTATATTCATCTCAAAGACGAATATCTGGCGCTGGAATATCTCAAACGGGTACCGGAATATCCGCTATGTAAGAATATTGACGATGCACTTTTTCTGACGGCGGTTACCTACCGGAAACTGGGTGATGCAGAGATGGCCAGATTTTTTTTAGAGAGGCTGCTCAGGCGTTTTCCCGATGGGGAGATGGCCAAACTGGCTCTATTGGAGTTAAAGCGACTGAAGTCTATGGATTGAGACCAAAACGGAGTAAGAATTAATGATAAAACGTACTTATATTCTGTTACTAATCATTCTGATACTGACGGTTTCGGCGTTGGGGCAGATAACGCGGGTCGCTTTTACCAAACCAGGATATATGATGAAAATCCCGACCAGCAGTATCTATCGGACCCCCTATATTTTCCGCACCGGGATCAGCACCGATATTTACGGATTTGCCGATACCCTGATTACGCGGGGCGTCTTTTTCGAAACCGATCTGTCCAACACGTTTAAGATTGGCGTTACGTCGATTCAGGGGTTGGGAACGAGTCCTCCGGTGGAATTTGGCCTCCATTTTCAAAAACGGCTATTCGTCTATGGCGATATCAGTTTCTCGGCCGGCATTCATGATCTCGTGTTGAAGCAGGGAGATAAAGAACTGAACATTGATACCAGGACCCTGTCGATTTTTGGGGTCATCAGTAATGAAAAACAATTTGAAAACAGCAGCATGTCTACCTATATGGGCTTTGGTACCGGTGGTTTGGCAACCGGGTTCGGGAGTGACTCGGCGACCAGTGCCGGCGTGTTTGCGGGGATTTTGCTGCATACCAATATCATGGCCGAGCGCGGCGGTGTCGAATTCATCGGTGAATTTGATGGTGGCGGAATTAACGCTGGTGTGCGGATTCCCTTTACCAAGGACTACAATCTCTCACTGGGTGTCAATAATCTGGTTAAACTGTATAATTTCGGCGCGGAGGATTTTGACCTGACTAATGTCAGTGATTATCCCAGTCTGAATATCGGCCTTGACTTTCGGATTCCACGGGTCAAGCCCGAAAGCGCCCGGAGGCGCCGGCTGGAAGGCATGGTGGACGATGAATCCCAGATGGTTCTGGATATGGAAGAACAGTTTGCGATGAAGTTGGATTCGACTCTGAAAGCTGCGGATTTTGAAATTGCCAAACTGAAAGATTCTTTGCGGGTCTTTGAGTCTGAGATCAAATATCTGACCAGTGAAGTTGCTCAGCTGCGCCAGAAAACCGCAGTTTTGGAGGATTCGGTTCGTTCGGCAAAACTGGCCAGACACGCCATGGAGCAGAACATCAACCTGGCGCTTAAGCATCTCTCCCGTTCACTACGCTATTTCTACGCCGGTGATTACCGGGAAGCGCTGCAGGAAGTCGAAGCGGCGATTGATCTGAATCCGAATCTGGCTCTGGCCTATGCCCGCCGGGGTTCGATCTATTATAAACTGGGCGATATTGACCGGGCCACCATCAACTGGAACCTGGCCCTGCGGATAGATCCCGAGTACGATGATGTTCGCAATATTTTGAGAGCCCTTAACGAAAACCGTCTCAGAAGCACAGGGTCGACTCGAAAGGAATAAGGATTAGTTTATGGATATTGCAAGTTTATTAGGTATTTTAGCCGGCATTGGTTTAATTGTTCTGGGAATTTACCAGCTCACTCCCAACTTTATGATTTTTGTCAGTATGGCCAGCTTGCTGATCGTGGCCGGCGGTTCCTTTGCGGCCACTCTGCTGAGTTTTTCACTCAGCGATGTGTTTGGCCTGCTGCGCTCCGCCTTTGCGGTCTTTAAAAAACAGAAGATCGATCTGCCGGCGGAGGTGGACGCCATCGTGGAGCTGGCGCCGATTGCCCGCAAGAGCATGCAGGAGCTGGAAAAATCATTGGTCAATGTCAGGAACTACTTCCTTCGGGACGGTTTACAGATGGTGGTGGATGGCTATAACCCGGATGAAATCCGGGAAATCCTGGAAACCCGAATCGAAAACCGGATCCTTCGTGAAAAAAGCGAGGCCAATGTGCTGCGGACCATGGGCAAATATTCCCCGGCTTTCGGAATGATCGGAACCCTGATCGGTCTGGTGGTGATGCTTTATGGGATGGCGGACATGGCCGGTGGCGGTGAAGACCCCATGGCCGTGCTGGGCGCCGGAATGGGCGCGGCGCTGATCACGACCTTTTACGGCACGATCCTGGCAAATATGTTTTTTAATCCCATGGCCGAAAAATTTGAAACCCGGATCAAAAAACAGACAACGATGCAACAGATGCTGATTGAGGGAACGTTGCTTATTCATGCACGTAAGCATCCTCTGATTGTCCGGGAAAAATTGAATTCCTATCTGAGGCCGCGGGATTGGAAGAAACCTGAGGAATAGAGCGTAAATGACT
Organism: Fidelibacterota bacterium; assembly: GCA_003645845.1. Taxonomy (GTDB): domain Bacteria; phylum Fidelibacterota; class UBA2242; order UBA2242; family UBA2242; genus B118-G9. The sequence goes on from QNCV01000001.1 coordinate 19,453, forward strand.
GAAAAGGCGGCTCGTAAAAAGAAAAATTTATATGCTGAAGAGGGCGGCAAAGAGGCCGAACCGTGGCTGTTGACCTACGGTGATATGATGACGCTTCTGATGACCTTCTTCGTGCTGCTGTTTTCCATGAGCACCATAGATCCGGTGAAGCTGGAACAGTTCAGTGATTCCATGGGGCAGGCTCTGGGAAAGAAAACCAAGGCCAAAAAATATTCCCTGGCGGAAATCTACAAGGATGTCGTTAAGGTTATCGAGGAAGAATCTCTTCAGGATCAGATTCAGGTGGAGACCAGTGAAAGGGGTGTCGCCATTAAAATTCCCAGCGAGATTTCCTTTGGTGTCGGTAGCGCCGATTTAGATCCCCGCATTTATCCGATTTTAAATAAGTTTGTCGATATGATGCAAAAATCAACCTACCCGATTGCCATTGAGGGGCATACCGATAATGTTCCCATGCGTTCAGCCGTGTTTCCGTCGAACTGGGAGCTTTCGGCGGCCCGGGCCGCCCAGGTGGTGCGTTATTACATCAATCAGGGAATTTCATCGGAACGGTTTCAGGCCATTGGGTATGCGGATACCCGGCCCCGGGCCCGCGGGGCTACTATTGCGGAAGCCAACGCAACTTCGGCGCAGAGAGACATGAACCGCCGGGTTGAAATTTTCTTTCTGACAATTCAATAAATTTAGGAGACATGCAATGCTCAAGAGTCGGAAATATATGAATACAATAGCGGCGCTCTGTATCATCCTGCTGATGATCTCCCAACAGGCGCTGTCTCAGGAAAATCAGATGTCCTATCTCTCCCAGAAACTGATGCTGGAAAACAGCATTCGTGAGCGGGTGGCGGATGCTCTGGATAAACTTCTTGATGATATAAAGTTTGTAGTGGATGTCGCTGTGGAACTGGAGTTTAAGGTGCCGGAGAGAACCGTTACCGAAACCCAGCCCCTTACTCGGCAGGAAACTCCGACCACTCCAGCGAAGGCGGCTTCAAATGTATTGACGGCGCAGGAATCAACAACAAAACCTGCATCAAAACAGGGCAGTGCTGATCTGGGATTACCATTGCCGGGATTTGAAACTCCTGAGGATGTAGTCCGAACCGAAGAGAAAACCACACCGGTTCTGAAAGAGGGTCCGCCGACTGAATCCGAGACATCGGAAACGTCGACAACTACCGTAACTCCGGCTCAGCAACCAGCCGGAATTGTTAGCAAGACGGTTCAGGCAGGCAGGGCTGTACCGGTTGTCAAACGGCAACAGGTCAACATCATTATGGAAGACGGTGTTACGCCTGAAATTATTGAAAATGTTCGTCAGGTTGCAGCAATTGCGTCCCACTATGACCGCACCCGGGGGGATGTGATCAGTGTAATGACTGCATCATTTAAAAAACGGGAAAAACAGGATGGCGCCGAAGCCGTTATTTTAAAGAATATTGCTGAGAAAATTGATGATCTGGAACGTCGTCAACAGCGTGCCGAACAGGAAGCCCGGATTGAAGCCCAGAAGCGGATTGAGCGTCAGGCCGTGGTGCGGGATTCACTGCGAATTCAGGAATTACGGAAGCAGATTGCCGATTTACAGAACCAGCTTCAGGCTCCCATGTTACCTGATGACCAGAGGGCTCGGACCGAAGCCATGGCCAGTGCACGGGAAACCGAATTGGCGAATCTCAAAGAGCAGCTGCGGGAAAGTAACCGGCGGCTCCAGGAACTTGAGATGGGCGCTATGGAGACGATTCCGCCGCGCTTTATTCGCTCTGATAATCTGGCGCTATACATCATTTTAGGTCTTTTTGTCATTGCTCTGTTGATATTGCTGATCCTTTTACTGGTGAATCGAAGAAATCATCAAAAACGTCAGGAACTGGAATGGGGCTATGGCACGAAAGTCCCGATGGGCCCCAGACCGCAGCCGGCAGCCCGGCCGCAACCCCAGACACCGCCGACCGCACCGCCACCTGTTCAACCCGAAGCTCCGGCTGCACCACAAGCACCGTCGGTACAGGCACCATCGGTTGATCCTGCCGCCCTGAAGGAAGAGATGAAAAGCATTAAACAATCGGTCATTTCCATGAGTGTTGGTCAGCCCGATACGGCCTCGCGGGTAATTAACGAATGGCTGGGACAGACGAAAAAAACCGAAGAGTCCGAATCGGAATTCTAAGAAGGAGTGTAATATGGTAGATTTTAAAAACCTCGACGGTTTAGATAAAGTGGCCATCCTGTTTAAAACCCTGGGTAACAACCTGGCCCTGCAACTATTTAAGGGTATGACAAAAGACCAGATTCGCAAAGTCCGGGAACGAATGAGCAGCATTAATAATATACCCTTTACAGTGAAAAAGGAGATTCTGGAGGAATTTTATTTCGGCTTTGTTTCGGAAAAATTTTCTCCACCTACCGAAGAGACAAAAAAGCCCTTTGAATTTTTACTTAATATGACCGATGAGCAGGTCGTTTATCTGATTGCTACGGAGACACCGCGCATTATGGCTCTGGCCATTGCTCAGCTGCCGGTGGATCGACAGGTGAATGTGCTTCAGGCTCTTGACCCCACCATTCAGCCCAAAGTGATGACCGAAATCGGTCATCTGGGTGATATCCCTCTGGAGGGGGTGGTCAGCATTGCCAATGAATTGAAAGAAAAATCCGCTTTTATCCCCAGGGCGTCGGAATTCAACCGGGGTGGCGGAGAAAATCTGGCCGGGATTCTCAGCCAAATGCGTCCCAGGGATGAAAAACGTTTTCTGGAACATCTGGAAAAAGAGGCTCCGGATGTGGTTCAGGAAGTTAAACGTCACTATTTCAGTTTTGAGGATTTGCCTAAACTGCCACATGATATCCTGGCGGATGTGCTGAAATCCGTAGAAGCTTCTGAGGTGGCCTACGCTCTCAAGGGACAGCCTGAAGAAATGAAAGAGTTGTTTATCAATTCGCTGCCCCAGCGAACCCAGATTATTCTGGAAGATGAAATGGAATTGCTGGAGGGTCCCCAGCCCCGCCGCAAAGTCGAAGCCGCCCAGAAGGCGATTGTGGACAAAGCCCGGGAACTGGAGAAAGAGGGTCGTTTTCGGCTGGAAGATTTTATGGAAGCCGATTTTATCGAGTAAACTTCTTGAGCATTGGATATGAGAAACGAAAATGCCCCGTTCCTTAGGGGCATTTTACTGCACAAATCAAAATAGTGAAAGAGATACAAATGCATCGGTTGATTTGCTTCGGACAGTGGGCAATTATCCTGATAATCTTGTCCTTTGGATTACATGCCCAGACCGCTGAAATTCAGGAAGCCCGGTTGCAGGAGGCCCTGAAGGCCATGAACCGAATGGAGCATGAAAAGGCGGTGGCCCTTTTTCAGGAAGTTGCCCTGAATCAGCCGTATCATCCACTGGGCTCTTTTGGTGCGCTGGCAAACCGGTGGATTGTGAATCAGGGTAAATACGGCTATCGCGCCGGAAACAGGGAACTTTTGGAAGATGTCGATGCCGTAATTATCGATTTCCGGCGTCGTTTGGTCGCAAATCCGGACGATGCGGAGCTTAAATATTACATCGGATTGTGCAACGGTTTGCGCGCCCGGGTGCTGTTGGCCGAGAAAGACTGGATTGGTGTTCTGGTCAGTGGTTACCGGATTATCCGCAATTTTAAATCCGTATTGAGAGACAATTCCAAGGATCCCGACATTGTGATTGCCTTCGGCGTGTTCAATTATTATGTCGGTTTGTCGTCGGGATTTATGAAAATCGCCTCTTGGATCATGCATCTCTCGGGCTCCAAAGAAGAGGGCTTGCAGCAAATTGAATTTGCAGCTCTTAAGGGAAATTACTGCCGTTACGAAGCCCGCAGCATTCTGGCTTATCTGAATCTTTATTTTGAATCCGATTACCCTGCCGCAAAACGCTGGCTGGATATGCTGATTGCCGAATTTCCCGAAAATCCCTATTACAACTTTCTTTATGCAGAGTATAATGTCCGTACCGGTAATCCGGATATCGACATTTACCTCCGACTGATCCGTCAGCGTCTCGACAGTCTCGATCCCTTTTTTCGGCAAGAGTATGTGCAGCGCCTGCGGCTTCTGGAGGGCAGCCAGGCTCTGCTGCAGCATGATCTGGATAAGGCAGAGGGAAAACTGCTGAGTTTTTTGGAGCATTTTGATTCAGAAATGGATTATGATCTGGCCAGCGCCTATCTGCGCTTGGGTCAGCTCTACGATCTTCGCCACGAGCGTCAAAAAGCCCGGGAGTACTATCAGAAAACCGTGAATCTTGATAATCGCAGCGCTGCGGTGCTGGAAGCAAAAAAATATCTGGATACACCGTATTTGCAGTAATAAATATGGTTTTTTATTGTTAACAAAAAATGGTCATTGTAACTTGGACGGATGAGTAGTTATAAACGTCGAATAAGCAGAATTGTTAATGTTGGAAATCTGCCGATTGGTGGCGGCGCGCCTATCAGTGTGCAGTCTATGACGACACCGCCTACTTCGGACATTGATGCCGTAATACTACAGATTCTCGAATTGGAAGCCGCCGGCTGCCAGCTCATCCGGGTAACGGTTGCCGATGAAGCTGCGGTAAAAGTCTTGCCCCGAATTAAATCTGCTATGACGGTTCCATTGGTTGCAGACATCCATTTTGATTACCGATTGGCCATTGGGGCGATTGATGCGGGCGTCGACAAAATCCGGATCAACCCCGGCAATATCGGCAGTAAAGAGCGGGTTAAGGCGGTGCTTAAAGCCGCCCGGGCCGCGCATGTTCCGATCCGGATCGGTGTGAATGCCGGTTCCCTGGAAAAGAACTTATTGCAGCAATATGGACATCCCTCGGCCGAAGCCATGGTGGCGAGTGCTGCCCGGCATATCCGCATCTGTGAGGATTTTGGTTTTGAGGATATCATTGTGGCATTGAAAGCCAGCGACGTTGATCTGATGATCGCGGCCAATCGGCTCTTCGCTCAACAGTACGACTATCCCCTGCATCTCGGTGTCACCGAGGCAGGACCGCCATGGCAGGGGACGATTAAATCCGCCATCGGGATCGGCACGCTGCTGGCGGAAGGTATCGGAGAAACAATCCGGGTTTCACTGACAGGCGATCCCGTTCAGGAAGTCCATGCCGGGTTTGAAATCCTGAAATCCCTGAATCTGATCAAAAAGGGCGTCACCATCATTTCCTGTCCAACCTGCGGACGGGCCGATGTGGATATCATTGGGATTGTCAATGAATTGGAAAAACGGGTTAAGCATATCAAAAAACCCCTGTCAGTGGCAGTGATGGGCTGTGCCGTCAACGGTCCCGGTGAGGCCCGGGAAGCGGACGTTGGAGTTGCCGGCGGGAAACATAGTTTCCTGTTATTTAAAAAGGGTGAAGTAATTGACAAGATTCCGGAATCCAAAGTCGTTGACCGACTTCTGGAGGAAATTGAAATAATCTCCGCAGCGAAGGAGGAGGAATAGCGATGAAATACATATTGACGGTTATCTTGGCGCTGATGGTCATAACTCCGATTAAGGCTCAGGAGACTGTTAGGTCTAAAGATATTGATTACACAGCCTATGGCCAGATGATTTACTGGAAAGCGCTCAACCAGGATGAGAAAAAAGTCTTTCTTCAGGCTTATTTGTACCGGACCCATGAGGTCGGTCAGGAGATGCAAGCCAACCGGAAGCTGCGTTCGGCGGTTGAAAGGTATGAAGATGATATTGCGGCGCCGGTCTATAATATCTTTCGGCAACTTGAAGACAATGATAAGATCGAACTGATAAAATGGATTGACGTATTTTATCGGCAGGAATTTAACCATGAAGAGAGTTTCGGCAAGGCGCTGCGGTATGCCTATGAAAAGCTGCAGCGGGGTTCCGAAAGTATGCATGATGTCTATAGGCGAGCCTATTCTCAATAAAGCGACTGTCAGAACGGATAATTGACAGCCCATGAAAACATCCCGATCCACACTTTCTTTCCGAATTGAATATTTTTGTTTACGGGGACTGACCGACCTCTTGCCCCGACTAAGCCATTCAGCCCGGCGGCGGCTGGCGGGAGTCATCGGAACTTTCTGGTACCGTATCTTGCTCTATCGGCGGAAAACGGTTCGCCGCAATCTGATGAATGCTTTCCCTGAGCAATCACCCGCTTGGCACAAACAGATTCAGCGGCGCTGCTTTCAGACCATTGCCCGGATATATCTCGATATTTTTGCCGGGTTTCAACTGGATAATAAAAGTTTTCAGCAGATGTTCAACCCCATTGATCTGGCACCGCTCGAAACTGCTTTGAAGGAGGGTAAAGGGGTCTTGATTCTGAGTTTTCATTTTGGCAATTGGGAACTGGCGGCCGACTGGCTGGTCCGGCAGGGTTATACACTGGCAGCGATTGCCGCCCGACTCGCCAATCCCCTGGCTGACAGGCTGATTACTGCGATCCGAACGCGCAACGGATTGCAGATTTTGCCAAAAGGTCGGCGACATACGGTTAGAACATTTCGCTTTCTTAGAAATAATCACCTGCTCTATATGATATCCGACCAGAATGCCGGCCGGAAGGGCGTCTGGGTGCGATTCTTCGGGCAGTGGGCGTCCAGCTTTCGGGGACCGGCCCTGTTTGCTTTACGAAAAAAATGCCCGGTCATACTTACCACCTGTCTGATGGACAGGAACGGCCGCTATACCATCAAATTCGATAAATTATCAACAGATACTCCGAATAGTATGAATGAAGATCAAAAAATTCAACATCTGGTTCAGTCCTATACGTCATATTTTGAGAAACTGATTCGTGAAAACCCGGAACAATATTACTGGGTACACCGACGCTGGAAAACGAAAGCGCCTGAGTATTTGAAGAAATCCGGAGATTAGCATGATGCCAAAGATTGTCAGTCTGAAGCAATGGACTTCCGCCGATCAGCAGGCTGTCTGTGATAGTTTGGCAAAGGGTCAGGTAATTGCTTATCCCACCGATACGATTTACGGTCTGGGCGTCGATGTTTTTCATGATGAAGCGGTGACAAAACTCCTGAATTTGAAAGGGCGGGACAGAAATAAGCCGGTCAGCATTCTCTATGCAAGTGTTGAAAAACTTCAGCGGGATTTTGACGATTTGTCTGATTTTCAAAGAGCGGCCGTCAGAACGCTTCTGCCGGGGAAAGTGACTCTGCTGCTGCCTCTCGCGGACCAAAACCGATTTCCCCATGTATTTTCCGTCAACGGTTTTATTGGTGTCCGGGTTGTGGATTTACCGGAACTGAACCGGCTTTTATCCGTCTATCCTCATCCTATTTCAACCACCAGCGCCAATCCGGCCGGAGCCGAACCGGCCCGGTCAGCGGCGGAAATCCGTGACTATTTTCCCGATGGAATCAGCGCTATTATCGATAACGGAATAAATTCCCAAACCCTGGGATCTGTAATTATCAGACTAAACCGGAGCGATTGGGAAATTGTACGGGAAGGCGCAATCCCGACGGGCCGGATTGATGAATTGTTAAAGCAATGCCAACGAGATTTATATGAATGAATCAATATCAAACCAATTTCAATATTTACCGTCGGTGCAACAGATTATTGAAACCCTGAGTGATCATCCGGTGAAGCCGGCTGTCATGACCGAAATAGTACGTCAGGAACTGGAAATCCTGCGCCGCGAAATCGCCGACGGGAAGCAGAGTGTCGCTTCAAAAGATGATGCCCTGGCGCTCATCCGCCCCAGGCTAAATTCAAGGATCAGGATGCTGCTCGAGACGCCGTTGAAACGCGTGGTCAACGCCACGGGCATTGTCCTGCACACCGGCTTTGGGCGGGCTCCGCTGGGTGAACACGCCCTGCAATATCTGCTGAATATGACTTCCGGCTATCTGAATCTGGAATTTGATCTGAATAGCGGTAAAAGGGGTGAACGTCTCGATTTGACCGATGAATATTTGTGCCTGCTGACCGGCTCGGAATCGTCCGCCGTCGTGAATAACAATGCCGCGGCCGTTATGCTGGTTCTGAACAGTCTGGCGAACCGCAAGGAGGTAATTGTATCAAGAGGCGAATTGATTGAAATCGGGGGCTCCTTTCGTTTGCCCGATGTGATGAAAAAGAGCGGCGCCAAAATGGTTGAAGTTGGAACCACCAACCGTACCCATCTCAAGGATTATGAAAATGCCATGACTTCCCGCACCGGGGCTGTTCTGATTGCCCATACGTCCAATTACCGGGTCATGGGATTTACACAAAAACCGGCCGAGACAGATATTATTGATTTGGCTCACAGTCGGGGAATTCCTGTTATTATGGACCTGGGCAGCGGGGCGTTATTGTCGCCGGAATCCCTGGGGCTTCCCAGGGAACCGGTAGTGTCAGAAGCGGTGTCACGGGGCTTTGATGTCGTGACATTCAGCGGTGATAAACTGCCGGGCGCCGGCCAGGCCGGACTGATTGTCGGCCGGAAGGAATTCATCCGTAAAATCCGGAAAAATCCGCTGATGCGTGTTTTGCGCTGTGACAAAATTACCCTGAGCCTGTTGGCGTTTACCCTGAGTAAATATATTACGAATAGTGAAATGCCGGATCTGCCGACCTTTCATTTTCTGACGGCGGATCGGAAACAACTGCGTTCAAAGGCCGGAGAAATTATTGATAAATTGGAGCAGAAGACCGGGAAATCACTCAATGTTGAAATCCGTGATACCGAGACAGAAGCCGGCAGCGGTTCCATGCCGACGGAAAGGATTCCCAGTGTTGCGCTTCGGGTTTCGGCAGCCGGTGTCTCGGAGGAAAGGCTGGCCCGCCTGTTTCGGCAGCAGGACCCGCCGGTGATCGGCTATCTGAAAGACCGGCAATTCTACCTGGATTTGAAAGCGGTCTCAGATAAGGAAATACCTTTTGTCGTCAATGCGTTAAACCGGGTTGCCAAAGATGTTCAAACCGGGCAAAAGTAAGGCAAATCCATGCGCCCTGTAATTATCGGGACTGCCGGACATATCGATCACGGTAAATCCAGCCTGATCCGGGCCCTGACCGGCACCGATCCCGATCGGCTTGCCGAAGAAAAAGAGCGGGGCATGACGATTGATATCGGCTTTGCCTTTTTGAATCAGGACATTGCCTTTATCGATGTTCCGGGTCATGAAAGATTCATCAAAAATATGGTGACCGGCGCCAGTACCATTGATACCGCCCTCCTGGTGGTCGCCGCCGATGACGGGATTATGCCTCAGACCCGGGAACATTTTGATATATTGAAACTGCTGGATGTCAGACACGGCCTGATTGTCATTACGAAAATTGATCTGGCCGAGGCCGACTGGGTCGACCTGGTTGAGGAGGATATCCGGGAAATGGTTCGGGGGAGTTTCCTGGATAAAGCGGCAATTTTCAGAGTTTCGGCAGCCAATGGCCGGGGCGTGGAAGCATTGAAGAAATATCTGCTGGCATTGCCCCGGGAGAATCGTCGGGATGCTGTATCAACGGCATTTTTCCGACTGCCTGTTGATCGTGTATTTAGTGTAAAAGGGTACGGTA
>QNCV01000002.1 GCA_003645845.1 Fidelibacterota bacterium
TGGACTGAGCCGTTTTCGATTGAACTCATCAGAGGTTCAGAAAACACCCGGTAGGTTGCCGAATCGTAAAGCTGCGTATAGAGTTCGCCGTCTTCGAATGGAAAAGTACCGCTGAGTTGGATTGTTTCACCTTTTTGGGGATTGCTTTTATCAGTGGAAAGGCTGGCCCTTTGTTCGGGGAAAGGAATTACCACGGTGGGATCACCGATCAGATTGTAGGAGTTCACCATAGAATATTTCAGGTAATCGAAGTACTGGTCGGCAAGATATTTGATTTTTGAGTACTGAATGGCTTCACCAACGGTAATCCCGGGTTCGAAGATAACATCATAGAAGAATTTCGCCATCAGGTAATCGTTCTTGATCCAGCCAACGCTGGTTGCTCCCCAGAGACCGATAGCGCCGCCATTTTCTGCCAGAACAAGATGTTCTCCGAGACCAGTCATGTGGGCAAAATCGGCGGTAAAACAGGTGAGACTAGTAATAAACGGCAGTTTATCATAGTTATCAAGATATTCAATGTGAGTTGTATTAAAAAGCGATCTGTCTGACCATACAGCGCCGCCACCGTGACCCATGAAATTGATTAACGCCAGTCCCTGGTTCCAGAGGTAGAGCAGGGTGTCGGATCCGCCGAAAAAGGGCGTTTTCACCGAAGAGGGATTGATGAAGATTCGGTTGATGCTGAATTCCTTGGGAATCTGCCGCTGGATCATGTTCTCGGTCTGATTCTTGAAAGCATCTTCATAACCGGCGATGTAGAGCAGCTCATTGTGCCATTGATCGACGGGAGCCTTTGTAACATAATTGATGCGTTTGTCGATCATCAACTCCAGTTCTTCCTGGCTGGATACCGGCCAGCGTCCAATCGTATATTCCGGGATACCGGATTTCTCATCGAAGACGACATACCATTGATCGCTGGCACAGGCGCCGTATTTGAAGGATTGATTGAAGAACGCCGGAACGGACTTTTGCTCGCGGATTTCCGAGTCTCCGATCAGCAGAACCGCATTGGGCTTATGCTGCCAGTTTTCTTTGACATATTCCAGGAAATTGCGAATGGCGTAAGGGCTGACAATTCCATTGTTGAATTCATTGTAAACATCTTTAATACCGACAACAAAAGGCGTAATTTCAATATCTTCATAAAAGGATGTCAGTCTATTCAGCTTATATTTGAATTCCTCACTGGCGATAATGATCAGGTCGGTTTTCCCGGGCTCCTGAATAATATTAAAGATGGTATCCGGCTGAATGCTGACCGGCTGTAATGTTCCGGATCGGGAAGCCGCAAAATATTGATCATTTTGATTTCCGATCTCATCTTCGATCAGAATCGAATAGTTTTTTGTCAGGGTACTGTATTCGACACTGAAATCCATCAGCTTGCTTTTTCCGACTTTATAGACGGAAATATCCGGGTCGTTAAAACCGCTGATCCTGAAGTGATAGGTGCCAGGAAGTCCGGTTTCCGGTTTAGTGAATTCAATCTGCTCGTTATCAGCAATGTACAGGCGTTTATATCTCAGGTCAATATAATCGAACAATACTTTATCATAACGGTTTGTCGGATCGTCTCCGGCAACGGCGATCTGGATTTTATTCTTGCCGTGGATTAGATAGCGGTTCTGAAGGGTTTGAGCGGCTTCACTTTTAATAACATGAGGTACCTGATCGCTCCAGCTGTCTGTCGCGGCATAATAATCATTGATATAAACTGTAACCCTATGACTGCCATCCTGGTAAGTCAGCCCGTGCATGCCCACATTGACGCTGTAATTTTCAATGGTATTCTGGTTCGGGTGAGTCAGGTTGAAAAAATAGCTTTTCGTGGTGCCGCCGTTGATACCGCTGTCAAAAAACCAGTGGTCCCGGGTATGGGTCGGCAGATCAACATCGACTTTACCCAGATTTTCGAAATGGTTATTCTCCTCGAAATGCTCGGTGTATTCATAATCCGTAGGGATAATCGCCTCATCGTCTGAGATGGTTGCTTTGGCGGATTCTTCCGCATAGCGGAGTCCGTTTGTCTGGCCCCAGGTCAAAAAATAGACATTGTTATCTGTGAAGGGATCAAAGTAGTAGTCAGCGACACTATTTCGATTTCGTTGACCATAGAATTCAATATAATCGGATTTATTGAAGCTGCCGTCGGACTCGCCGCTGACAAAGAGGGGGATTTCACTTCCCTGATTGAATAACTGAAAGGTTCGGGGATCGATGTTTTTAACCGCAGCGCCACTGTCTATCAGCGTTGCGCGGCTGATCCGGTAAATACCATCGGTATTAACCACAATCCGAATGAGATTCTGATCCTGTGAAAATTGACGGTTCGGTTTTGATAATGTCCGATCTGATTTAAATTCCCGGACAGACCCCTGAATGCCGATGGCTTTATCGAGATTCGAGGTCTGCTTGATGGTTTTTTCAAGGATTTTGGAATCTTTTTTGATTGATATTGAAACCGTCAGTTGTTCAAAATAACGCAGCTGTTGACCGTTATCGATTATTTGATACGGGTAAATCTTTATAGCGGTCAACGGTTTATTATCAATGGATCCCAGATAGACTATTTGAACGATTTGCTGCGGATAAATCGGAAAAGTCTTAGAATTATCCCGACTTTCTTCGGTGACCAAGCCGTCGGGAATAGAAATATCATTTGCCGTTTCCGGTTTTCCGCTTAACGGTATTATGACGGGGTGCGAACCGTTGGTCTGAAAGGTGATATTCCCGGCCGGAGCATTAATGATTTTTGTAAAACAGGGCAGGGAAGGGTAGCCGGTTCGATATTCATTTTCGAGATTAGCAGATTTTATTGATATTGAACCGTCAGACGTTATGGAAAGTATCGGCTTTTTTATATCTGCCTGCCATGACCAGTGTTGATTATCGGTCCATGTTTCGTTATATAAGATTGTTTGGGCCTGAACGCATTCAAATCGAAAAATTATCGATAGGATAATTGCATTGACTAAACAGACACAAATGTGCCTGGTATTAACGTTTTTCATTCACGATAAAGAAGAGTTTGTTCAGCAGTCCCCTGAGCATGTCTTCATCAACGCTGCGATAGAACATTCCATTATAAGCGACGGCGATTTTTTGAGTTTCTTCGGAAACAACCACAACGACCGCATCGGATTCTTCGGAAATTCCCAAAGCTGCGCGGTGTCGGGTCCCCATGAGTGGATCCAGATCAGGGTTGTCGGATAGAGGTAAAATTGCGCCGGCAGCTTCGATAATATCATTCTGAATGATAACGGCGCCATCATGCAGCGGACTGCCGGGATTGAAAATTGAGATTAGCAGACTGGATGAAACTTCGGCGTTTATATTGGTAGCGCTGTCCCGGAGTGTTCTCAGGCGGATTTCACGGCCGAGCACAAAAAGACCGCCCCATTTGCGCCGTACCAGTTCCATGGAGGCTTCGATAATAGCATCGATTGTCTTGGATTTTGGTTCCGCAAAAAATCGCCTTAAAATCCGGCTCTGTCCGATCATGATCAGAATTCGCCGTAATTCCGGCTGAAATACGATGACGAATGCGATGACCCAGACTGTCTGAAGGTGCCCCATCAGCCAGGATAAGCTCTGCAGGTTCAAAATCCGGGCGACGAAAGATAATAAGAATATCATAGCCAAACCGATGATCATCTGAGAAGCCCGTGAACCACGGAAAAACTGGTACAGCTTCAGGAAAATCCAGTAAACAAGCAGGATATCCAGAATATCCCAAATCGTTACCGTGATGAATTTGATTGTAAATAGCGTCATGTCGGTATTTTTCCCACAATGGCATCGGCGATAGCCGCCGCTTGAACGCTCTCCCTGACGTCGTGAACCCTGATAATTGAAGCTCCGTTCAGAATGGATGCCGCCAGACCTGCCAGACTGCCTTCCAGACGTTGATCGACCGGTAAATCCAATAGTTTCCCGATCAATGATTTCCGGGAGAGTCCCACCAGAATCGGTTGCCCAAGAGATTCGAATTCTTTTAAATAACGTAAAATAGTATAGTTGTCCGAAAGGGTTTTTCCAAATCCTATTCCGGGGTCGATGATAATTTTTTCCCTGGTAATGCCGGCCTTCTGAGCTATACTGATACTGTGATCGTGATAATGTAAAATATCATCAATGAGATTATCATAGACCGGATTCCGCTGCATATTACGGGGGGCGCCCTTGATATGCATCAGACACACCGCCGCACCGGATGTCGCAATTACGTCCGGCATGTCGGGATCAAAGTTCAGTCCGCTGATATCGTTTACCATATCGGCTCCGGCCGTCAACGCCCGCCGGGCAACTTCCGCCTTATATGTATCAATTGAAATCGGGATGGATGTCTGTTTTCGGAGGGCTTGAATTACCGGGATGACCCTTTCCATCTCTGTAACCGAATCGATGGGTTCAGCGCCGGGTCGGGTGGATTCACCGCCAACATCAATAATATCGGCGCCGTCATCGATCATTTTTAACGCATGCCTGACAGCATTTTCAGTTGAAAAATGCTCACCTCCATCGGAGAAGGAATCGGGGGTGACATTTAGAATCCCCATAATGGCGGTTTTCCTTGAGAAATCGAATTCACGGGAACCGATAGTGATAACAGATTGGGAAAAGTTATCCGAGAAGTAGTGTCTGATTTCTTTACTGAGTTTTTCCAGACCAAATACCTGATGAGCAAGTCCGTCAATCAGTTTTTCATACTGTTTGCGTGTACCAAAAAGAATGACCGGCGCTGAATCGATGGTACAGGTTGCCGCTTCCCGGGAGACAGCGCATTCGCCGCCTACCGAGAGCATCTGTTGTTTCAGAATATTGGCCGCCGGTGCGGAAATGGGGTCGGTTTTCAGAATATGAAATTCGCCCTTAGGCGTCATAATCTGAATTCCCCCCGAATCCACCGGAAGGGAATTCATTTCTTCAATGAAGTGAGGGATATCATTTACTTTTAGTTGACGAAGCAGGTTTCTTCCCCTTATCAGTTGTTTTTCGGGTCGTTTTTGTTATCGATTTTTTTCGGGTTTTCGGTTTGGATTGGGATTTTACGTTGTTCTTCGGTTTTCTGATTTTTTTTCCATCCAGTAAGCGTTTTATATTATCACCGTCAATGACTTCATACTCCAGTAATGTTTCAGCCAGGAGCTTCAGTGATTTAAGATTATCCTTCAGAATTTTAATGGCCCGTTCTTCAGCGGTTTCCACAATTGTCCGGACCTCCTTGTCAATGGCTTTAGCAGTTTCCTCACTGAAATCCCGATGCTGAGCAATCTCCCGTCCGAGGAAAATCTCCTGATTCTTTTTACCGAATGTCAGTGGCCCCAGTTTTTCACTCATACCCCATTCACAAACCATTTTGCGGGCCAGTTCGGTCGCCCGCTCAATATCGTTACCTGCACCGGTGGTTAACTCGTTGAAAATAATTTTTTCCGCAGCTCTTCCGCCGAGCAGGATGCTGAGATTACCCTTAATGTAGGACTGGGAATAGTTATGGCGTTCATCCATGGGGAGCTGATGAGTAATTCCCAGGGCGCGGCCGCGCGGCACGATGGTAACTTTATGAATGGGATCGGCGCCGGGGATGTTCATGGCAACCAGCACGTGTCCGGATTCGTGATATGCGGTCAGCTCACGTTCTTTTTCCGAAATCTGGAGACTTTTGCGCTCAACGCCCATCATGATTTTGTCTTTAGCCTCTTCGAAATCGTCATTATCAACGGCCTTCTTATTTTTACGGGCTGCCAGCAAGGCCGCCTCATTGACAAGATTTGCGAGGTCGGCGCCCACCAGCCCGGGTGTCCCCTTCGCAATGGTGCTCAGATCAATATCCTTGGCCAAGGGTATTTTTTTCGTATGAACGCGTAAAATACCTTCCCGTCCCTTGACATCGGGAACATCGACAACAATCTGCCTGTCGAAACGTCCGGGGCGCAGGAGGGCTGAATCCAGGACATCCGGACGATTGGTGGCTGCGATGATAATGACGTTGGTATTTTCGTCAAAACCATCCATTTCGACGAGTAGTTGGTTCAGTGTCTGCTCACGTTCGTCGTGACCGCCGCCGAGTCCGGCGCCGCGGTGGCGACCGACGGCGTCAATTTCGTCAATAAAGATGATGCACGGTGCATTCCGTTTGCCCTGCTCGAAGAGATCGCGGACCCGCGATGCGCCTACACCGACAAACATCTCGACAAAATCGGCTCCACTGATACTGAAAAAGGGAACACCGGCTTCACCGGCAACGGCTTTGGCCAGGAGTGTTTTTCCCGTACCGGGAGGGCCAAGCAACAGGGCTCCTTTGGGAATTTTACCACCCAGCCTTGAAAATTTTTCCGGCGACTTCAGGAATTCGATGATTTCCTGCAATTCTACCTTGGCTTCCACACATCCGGCGACATCTGCAAATGTGGCTTTCGGGCGATCGGAAGTCCAGAGTCGCGCTTTGCTTTTTCCGAAACCAAAAATTCCTTTATTGTTTTGTCCCTGCATCCGGCGCATGAAAAAAATCCAGATGCCGATAAAAAGAAACCATGGTAAAATCTGAAAAAGATAGGCCGTCCACTTAACCGTCTGTTCCTTGAAATCATATTTGAGATTGTTGTCATCCCAGTCTTTCAGCATATACTGATCGTAATTCGGCGGTAAAATAAAAAAGAATTTTTTTACTTCGGTGGGCCTTCCGTTGAGAATCAGGGTTGTCGGAGATTTCAGTACGCCATGAAATTCACGTTCGATTATGGTCGCTTTGCTGATCTGTCCGTCAAAGAGCAGCTCTTTGTACTGGTCAAATTCAATTAGGACCTCTTCTTTGCTACCGGTTCCGAGTATCTGAATCAGGAAAATGGAGCTGATAATGATAATGATCCACATCAGAGATGTTTTTGATGCTTTTTTCCATCTGAACTCGTTATCGGGTACATCTTTATTTTTATTGGATTGTCGCAAATTCCGATTTGAAAACTTTTTGTTTTTGCCCGGTTTCTTTTCCGGTTCTTTAGAGCGTTGATAGGGGTGATTTAAATGCATTCAAAGACCTTCTTGGTTAAGATAATAAATTGATTTCAAATTGCGCATTTTCTGGGCTAAATCCAGACCATAACCGACGACAAATTTATCCGGAATTTTAAACCCGACATAGTCGATATCGAAATCCAGTTTGGTGTATTCCTTAATCAGCAGGGAAGCAAATTTTACGGAACTTGCCTGACTGTCCTGGAGTCGGCGTTTTAAAAAATCGATCGATAGTCCGGAATCAACAATATCTTCAACGACAATGATGTCACGTCCGGTAATATCACAGCTTATATCCTTCAGCAGACGAACGGTTCCACTGGTCCGGGTTTCATTGGCGTAACTTGAAATTTTAATGAAATCGACTTCAGCGGTAATGTCCATTTCACGAATAAGATCCGCGAAGAAAATGAAACTTCCGTTCAAAACGCCAATCATAATCGGAGATTTCCCCCGGTAATCTTCGGATATATCCGCAGCCATTTCTTTGATTCGTTTCTGAATTTTATCATAGCTGATCATCTCATGCAACGTCATTCCGCTGTATTTGCCGTAAGTATCGTCGAGTACCTTTGTTTTGGTCATAATTTTTTATCCTTATAGGTTAATTTCAAAATCTTTGTTGTCGTCGAATCCACTTTAAAAATATCCGACAGCTTTACTCCGCAGACCCAGATAATCGTTTCACCGGATACGAGAAGGGGAATGCGCTTTTTCATAGGCAGGGGAATTTTCTGATCCACAAAAATATCGCTGACTTTTTTTGAATGGCGCTGTCCCAGCGGAGTAATCCGGTCCCCCTTTTGCCAGGGACGAAGCATTAGAGAGCGATCAGGCAGTTTTGCCAGGTCAATATATTCGATATTTTTATTCTCCCTAAGGGCATGAAAATCTGCCGGATCAAACACATCACAGTGAAAATCGAAATAATCGGTGGAATAATGCTTTCCTATCTGTACAACAAATCCCGACCAGGGACGAAAATTATCTGAACGGAGGATCAGTGTCCGACGATTGAGCAGCGCCCGGATCTCCCGGGAAATCGGTATCTGTTTTCCGGTTTGACTCGTTTTTATTAGGTTGATTAGTCTCTCCATCATGCTGAAACTTATTGATACTGCTTTGGGGTTAAGCAAGTTTACGCTTTCGCGAATTACCCCATATTTGATGATATTAAAATAGTTTTTCAGACGGGAAATATCAAGCGTAATTTCACTTGGCGACTTATCGATCAGACAGTCCCGAAAGGCTTCTGAAACCATCTCCCGGTTTATTGCGGCAACGTCTGAAAAAATACTTTGCAGATGCAGAATCGAAGTTTCCAGAGATGGATTGACCTTTGATTTTATTTGGGGAATGAGAACCTGGCGAATGTAATTCCGTGGAATGGAGGTATCGTTGTTGGTATGATCCTCATTAAAGGGAATTTCATGTTTATGAGCATAGTCATAGATTTCCTGTTTTGATGCAAATAAGAGCGGCCGGATAATGTTGTCCCGTTTAACCGGGATGCCCTGAAGGCCCTGCACACCGGTTCCCTTGAAAATCCGAAGAAGGATTGTTTCGACCTGATCATCGGTGGTATGGGCTGTGGCAACAAAAGAGCCCGGATATTTTGCGGAAATCTCGCTGAAGAATGAATAACGCGCTTCGTGACCGGCCATTTCAAGGGATGCTCCCGTATCCGCTGCCAAAGCGGGTATATTGACGGATTTTACGACGAATTTACAGTTATTTTGTTGGCAGTAACTCTGAACCAGAGCTTCGTCTTTGTCCGCCGACGATCCCCGGATTTGGTGATTCAGATGGGCCGCTATCAGGTTGATGGGCGCCTCTTTCCCAAGTGTTAAAAGACAGTGCAGCATGACCATCGAGTCGACACCGCCGGATACCCCCGCAATCACCGTGCTGTTCGGGGGAATTAGTTGGTTCTCCGCCAGAAAAGCAGAAAATTTTTGATAAAAAGAGGACATTTTATTTGATTTCCTGAAAAAAGGGATTTGTTTCCAGCTCTTTTCTGATGGTTGTTGTTTCGCCGTGACCGGGATATATCCGGGTATCTTCGGGAAGCTGTCTGAGCCTTTTCAAGCTGGCGGTGATTTGCCGGGATGATCCTCCAGGGAGATCGGTCCGACCAATGGATCCCTGAAACAAAGTATCGCCGGAAAAGAGATGTTTACCGGTCAGGAAACAGACGCTTCCCGGTGTATGTCCCGGCGTGTGCATTACCTGCAGATGATGACTGTTGATTTCCAATAGCTGACCGTCATGCAGAAAATTCGTGATTTCGGGAATCTGGAAATTTGGGAGTCCCAGCAATTGAGCGGTGTCCCGGGCGGAGTTGAAAATCGGTATGTCGTCTTCATGAATTGCGAAGAGCAGCTCAAAACGTTTCTGCAGTTCGGCTGCCGCTCCGATATGATCGGGATGGGCATGGGTATTCAGGATAAAGATCGGCGTTAAACCCAGTTCACTGAGTTTGGCTACGATCGTGGAAGCATTGTCGCCCGGGTCAAATATAATTGCGTGCCTGGTTTGTGAATCGCCCAGAATCCAGCTGTTTTCAACAAAGGGTCCGGTGATGATAGATTCAATAATCATGGTGTGGGATTCCTTAAATTTCGCCAAAAATCAGATCATCGATAGCGGTCATTTTTTCCCGGTAACTGCGGGGAAAGAAGAACCAGATCGCCGCCGCAATGGAACTGAGAATGGAATTGCCGTCCTGAAGAGAAAAACAGTAGCCGGATAATTCTTTTCCCTTGCGCAAATTCAAGGTCGGAACCACAACAACGGATTGATTCAGAACCCGGCCGAGATAACCCATATCCCGTGAAAATGCGACAATCTGTCCGGTGAGTGTTTTATTTGTTAATGCAATTAGCGGGTTCGCCTGCAGGCGGTTAATAATTTTCTGTAAGGTGGTTTCCGACTTCAGGCAGATGTCAAAGTGAATAATATGAAGATACTGGGAATTTACTTTCAGAGTGGATGAAAAAAGATCGAGATTAAAACCGATGGATTTGAAAAGAGAAGCGGCGTCGAGTGCTTGATATGTGCCGTAGTTATTATCCTTGTGAACGCCGACTTTGGGTGATGCAATTGAGCCGGCTTCTTCACTGATATCATTTTCACGGCGAATGCAGACAAATCGGCCGCATTCGATGTGTTGGTTGCCATCAATAATTCCGATCGTATTGACCAGTGCGGCAATATTATGAGCATTACAGGATACAATTCGCAGGAATCGATCTTTGCCATAATTCAGCGCCCGGTCATTGATGGTGTAGGCATAATCTTTTCCGAATTCCGAATCCTGTGACTGAGCGACAAACAATTTATCGCCTTCGAATTTTGAATAGATGTTGTTTTTATTTATACTGGCCTGACCGGTTGGAGAACAGTCAATGATAACGCCGGCCCGCCGAATTGCTTCCTTAGCATCATAATCGATTTTACAGCCTGTGCTGGCATACTCGTCTTTATACTCTTCCGGAAGGCATAATTTTGCGCCATGGTTGACCATGCCTTTTACCAGAGCAATATTTCTTATCTCGGTTAAATCCGGCTGAAATGTGATTTCATCAATTCCCAGGGATTTTCGCCGACTGGTCAGAATGCCGATTAGGGGTGTTCCTATTGTTCCGGTTCCGACGATGTGAATAATATTTCGAGGCATCTGTTATCTCGTTTTTAATAAATTCAAAAAAACCGCCGTAAGTTAATAACAATTTAGCTTTTATAAAATTGAATGTTAAAAAGGGTTGAAGAAAAAAACTTCAACCCTTTATGATTAAAATAAAAAGAGGAAGCGATCTATTTCAGATATAGCATCTTAATGGCAGCCTGTCGACCGTTGTGCGTCAATACTGCAACGTAAAAACCGTTTGAAACCGCCGATCCGGATTGATCTTGTCCGTTCCATTTGATCGAGTAAGCACCGGGAAGAGCGTGAGCTTCCACCAGGTTTATTACCAATTGTCCAAGGGCATTAAAAATTGACAGGTTGATATTTCCGGGGTCGTGGATTTGGTAGGGAATAATCGTTGTTCCATTAAATGGATTTGGGTAATTCTGAGCCAGCTGAAAATCTGCGGGGATAAAATTGCCACTGTTGATGACGGTAGCATTTCCGCTTTCGTGGAAGGCAAAGGAACCGGGGATAGCCCCGACCCGAAGAGCGGCAAGCTGCGTACCATTGGAATCGAGCACTGCCACGGTATCGGGGGCAATATAGTTGGTCAAACCAAAATAGATCAGGTCGTTGTGAGTCGCCATCGAGTAAATTGAAGAGTAATTTCCGATTTGGTCGCCGGTGTCCATTGTCAGGGAGTCGGTCAAAGCACAGATACCCTTATTATATACCCGATAGATTTTATTATTGAATACTGTAATGTCACGGCCGAAGAGGAACGAGATGCCAAAATCCTTGCGTGCAACCTCTCCGGTTGACAGGTCAATCTTCGAATTACCGGCATAGATATTCCAGTTTTCATCGTAATAGGTGCTACTAACATAGATGCAGTTATCGTGAGCGACCATCTCCTCGGGCCCGGTAACGACAATAAATGTATCCGTCGGAACGGGAACGGTATCCGCAATATCGAACTCCATGACCATATTCGAAGAGGTCCAATCGGCGTTCATGGTGATTGAAGAATAGAGTTTATCATTATAAAACAGTAAATCCTCAGGCAGCTTTCCAAGACTCAAGGTATCAATGATCGAATAATCAGATAGATCTATACAAAGAATACCGCTGATATACCAACAGGAGACATAGGCGATATTATTGACAATTTCAATATCTCTGGGACCGGCAAAGGGGAGATCAATTGATGTGACGAATTCAAATCCGTTGCTCAAATCTGCGACTTCAATCGTATTGGAATTGTTCATTACGATAAATAGTTTGTCGTTATAAATTTTTAAATTTTGACCGGTATCACCCAGCGGATTGCTTGAGATATCCCAATGTAACGGGCCGCTGATTTCTGAAAATGTTGAATTCGCTGACCATAGAGTGGAATTGGTGCTACCGTAATTTCCTTCGCATAGAATGTATGTCGTGGCCTGAGCAAAAATTAAAGTACTTAATGCAATTACCAGTAGTAGAATGCGTTTCATGGGATTCTCCTTTTCCTTTTGACATTGTTCTTCATTTCATAGTTAAGGGTTAACCGAAGCGAACGGGGCGGTTCGGGATAACCGTATAACGTTACATATTTTTTATCGCTGAGATTATTCACCGCCATTGCCAGAATAAATCTACCGATGCCGGTATTCAGACGGTAGGAGGTATTAAAGGAATAAATGGTATAGGAATCAAGGATCAGGTCTTCCGGCCAGCTGTACATGGCAACCCGCCGTCCCACGTGAGCCATTTGCAGTGAAAAGTAGCAGTGACCCGGAACCCAGCTGATTGCCAGAGCGCCGGTCTCCTTCGGAGCGTACCGCAGCGGTTTTTTATAGTAATCTCCCGGGGTCAGATTTTCAGAGACGACGTAATTATACATGGCATCGAAATGAATCGGGCAAATCGGGCAATGCCAGTTTGTGGTTATTTTATAACCTTTTCTGATGGCTTTTTCGATATTTTTGGGTTGCCAATAGGACTGAACTGGTGTCCAGAGAATCAGGTTTTTACTCTTTTTGTAAAATAAATTGGCTTTCAGAGTGATTCCGGCAATTTCAATTAATTCAAATCCGCCGGATATTTTATCTGTGTGTTCCGGCTTAAGGTTGGGATTTCCTCCCGGTTCCCAGTATAGATCATTAAATGTGGGATAATGAAAAAACCTGCCGGCTGTCACATAGAAT
The DNA here is from genome assembly GCA_003645845.1 of Fidelibacterota bacterium. GTDB lineage: Bacteria > Fidelibacterota > UBA2242 > UBA2242 > UBA2242 > B118-G9. The sequence goes on from QNCV01000002.1 coordinate 12,841, forward strand.
TTTCCGTAATTGCCCGGTATGTGCCATCGTAATTGCAGGTCCTTGTCTATTTTCGAATAGAGGTCGGGTGAGAAATTATAGGCAATCATCGGAACAATTGATAAACGCTTAGAGGGAAAATAAACCGCCGCAGCTTTGGTCTGATAACTTAAGCGATCATGAGAAATTGTTTCCGAACTGTGCATAAGATCATATTTCATATCGGAATAGAGGTGTAACCGGATGTTTGGTCGGATATTTCCGGTTTGCTTAATAATCAGTTGATACGTATACAAAGTGTGATCAGTGTCAATGGCGCTTTGAGGGTTGATATAACGTTCAAATGACTTTTTTCCTAAAAATTGCAGATAGCCCGGACCGAAAGGATTAATCCATCCCAATTTTGTTCCGAGTATGGATAACCGGTCCTTTCGTCTGGCGTTGAGAGTTGGCGACCAGATCAGCCCGGCCACTCCCCGTTTTTGGGATGATGTCATCAGCATTGTTTTCCAGAAGAGATTAGACGAGAAGAGAGTGGTGACAGTTGAGCTTACAAATTCCTGGTCAAAGCTGTTATTTTCACGTTTTGTTGTTCTGTTATTGACCGGGTTTGTGGCTTTGTAATCGGCATTGTCATGGCGTTTACCGGAGGAAATATTCAACCGGGTTCGCTTCGACTGTGAAGCAATGTTACCGGAAAACGACCAATGACCATAGGAGCCGAAGCTTGTCGTGAATCCGCTGCCGGTCATTTCCGGTTGAATGGCAATGCTTCCTTCGGCGTTGCCGATTTCCATTTGGTTCTCGTCCAGATTTGGTGAATAGGAGATTGTACTGACGATGGAAGCGGGCAGTTGAGATATATCCATTTGACCATTTTGGGCGCTGGTTAGATCAAATCCGGCATAAGAGATGCTTGTGTGAGATGAGGGGGCGCCGTCAAGGCTGAGTGTTGTAATGCCCGCCGGACCTCCGTAAGATTTAATGTAAGTTCCGGGAATGCTTGCCAGAATCTGCTGGGATTCAACGACTCCCAACTCCGGCAGAATTGTGATTTCGGTGAATTTTTTTTCCGTCGTCCGGGAATAGCGTTGCCCCAAAATGTTTACAGCATCGGTTTGTATCGGTGCAAAGGGCATGGTAATGTTTATTTTGTCGCCGTATTCGGGAAGAATAATGATAACCTTTTGGAAACCGATACGTTGAAATTCAAGGGTGTCACCGGGCGAGTACCGATTTGTAAAAATGATTTTACCGTTACTATCGCCGATCAGCCAGTTATTATTGGTTTTATTATAAACCGAAACAAAGGGAATGGCCGTACCGTTAGGATCGCTTACAAAACCGGTAAGCGGAGGATTGGCGAATAGTTCCGCAGAAAAAAGCAGAATTAATCCTGCCGAAATCAGAAATATATTTAGTATGTGGAAAAAGGTAGAAGTGGATCTAAAGGTCACGTTTCTAATCCTTAAATTGCCCGCGCAAGCGGATTAGAATGGAATCTACAGGTATCCTGACTTCCGAATCAACCGCTCTATCTACACCTTCCAGCATTTGCCGTGGTCTACGTAGATGCGTCCTCGGTTACAGTAGCGGGGCTGTGCCCGATTTTCACGAGCTTCCCTGTTAAAATCCATATCTAAAATAACGCCTCGAATATACGGATAATCTCCAATCTTATCAATGCTATTTATTTTAATGTTTGGACGCCTTCTGTTCTTTGTATTATGTGTAACAGTTTATTAATTAATAACTAAGTGAAACCGTTCTATTAATAGCAGGGTGGAAAAAACCTTAAATAAAATGTTGACAAACTGGAATGGTTATGATATATTAAAGTTGTATGGACAACCAAACAACCGGACAAATCTAAATAACCCAATGACCAAGAAGTTTAAATTCGCTGTTCGCAAATGCTTTTTAGTGCTTTTTTTTAGTCTTGGGCTTTTCTCCTGTGACGGATACCGGGAGATTACTATCGGGATCGTCGGTGATCAGTTTGGCGCCTATGATGCGGAAAAGTCATATCAGGTCATGCAGCAAGCGGTTGATAAACTCTGTGCGAAAAACCCTGATGTTATTTTACATGTTGGCGATATTGTTGAAAGTATTCGCGGCATAGATACGTTCGAAGATTTCGAGTCCAATTTTAGACGCGCCGTGACAATCATGAACGGTACTCAAAAGCCCTGGCTAATCGCCCTTGGCGATCATGATGTTGTTCCGCCTCGTTATCTGGCTTGTTCACCGGACAGAAGTCGGGAAAAATGGTTTATGGATTGTTGTCAGCGCTATGAAACGCCGGTTGGCGACAAACCCTATTATAGCAAAAATGTGGCGGGATACCATTTTATATCGCTTTACTCAATGGAAAACCTCCATACAGACCCTCGCTGGGGCTCCATTTTCCTTAATAAAATAAAGACCGAGCAGCTGTCCTGGCTGAAAGATGATCTCGAAGAAAATAAATCTTCAAAAGGTATTATTGTGCTCATCCATCATCCGCAATGGTATGTATGGTCAAATTGGATGGAAATACATGGGATACTGAGAGAATACCCCGTCATTGCGGTCATTGCCGGACACTATCATTATGATCAGGATGATGGGCTGATTGACGGCATCCGGTACATTGTTATGGGGGCGTCAGGCGGGGTGGTCAAAGATACTGATGCACACTCCGGAGGTGCGCAGGAATATGGACTTCTCAAACTTAAAAAGGATAAAATTACTGCTTTTAACCTTTTTGAAGTCAATTCCGACAGTATGCTGGAATTAACACCGCGGAGAAGTATGGATCGTCTGCAGGCCATATCCTGCATGCTGGATAATCTCTGGAAGGATGTAAATCTGGTTGCAAGTGATGGCGAAAAGTCATTACAAAAAAGCGATTTAACGAAGGATCAACAGATTATACTAACGTCTCTGGCAAATCCGATAGACATTCCCATTGAAATCAGTATTGAATTTCCAGATACACTGCTGACCGATCCTGTTTGGAATGCGGGTGACTCAACGATATCGGGATACGAACCGATTAAACTTAAACCCGGTGAACGCATCAGTTGGGCGAATTATTCCAATGTTGGTCAATGGTACCAGCCGCCGGCATTATGGCAGGCGAAAATTATTTCCGACGCAAAAGAAAATACGCAGATAACTCTATCAGTATTAGTTAAATTACAGGATACTAGGCAACGGTTTATTCGTCACGCCGTAATTTTTAATGTCAATTAGAAGGTGACCAGATGAATAAATATTTTAGCAAGATAGACAAGAACAGCATCGTTCCCTATTACTATCAGCTTCAGGAAGTATTGGAGAATTTGATTGATCAGGGGATTTATAAGCCGGATCAGAAACTTCCGTCGGAAAATGAGTTGCGTGAATGGCTGGGGATAAGTCGCCATACGGCTCAGAGGGCACTGAAACATCTTGTTGACAGAGGTATTGCTTACAGAATTCAGGGAAAAGGCACGTTCGTAGCAAATAAAACAATTACGTACAGTTTGGTTGCGAATCTCAGCTTTTCGGCGGAAATGCTGGGACTGAACAAGAAAGTACGAAGCAAACTGATCTGCGCCGATGAGATGACCGCTCACAGCCTTATCACAAAAATGCTGCAATCCGACGAAAATGCAAAATTTTACAGCATTCAGCGATTGCGCTATGTTGATGATATTCCGATATCCCTGCAGACTTCATATTTGCCGGTTGCGCTGGTTCCGGGGTTAATCAACAGGAATTTTGAGGAGGTGTCACTTTTTACAATTATCAAAGAGGAATACGGTCTGGAAATCGGTGAGGCGTTTGAGACGTTGCAGGCGGTGAAAGCAACTGAATACGAAGCGCGGCACCTTAAAATAAAGGAAGGGGATGCGGTATTTTTACTTGAAAGAACAACAAAATTACGATCGGGCGAAGTGCTGGAATTTGTGAAAACAATCCTGCGGGGCGACCGCGGTAAATTTTATGTGGAATTTAAGGGGAAAAACGGGAAGTGAATCAATATTATGGCGACGTTGCAACTTGATGCGCTGTATCGGCAAATAAAGAAGGGTCAACTTGGCAATAATGCCGCAACCGTTCGGGACCTGACAAAAATTACTTTGACAAAAGAATATGCGTTGATTGTCGCAGTTGATTCCGATGGCGGAATTGGCTCGCTGGAAGGCGATACGATTAAATGTGATCCATACCAGCTGGGACGTTTTGCCATGCGTGTGCCGCTGCTGGAGCTCTTGTCCTGTGGAGCAAGTCCGCTGGCAGCCTTTGATATGTTGACGATTCCGATGAAAGGGGTCGGGGAGGAAATTGTTCGGGGTGTCCGTGATGAACTTAAACAGGCGGGATTGGATGATGCTTTTCCCTTATCCGGGAGTACCGAGGATAATGTACCCACGATTATGACCGGTATCGGCACCACGATAATCGGGCTGGTTCATGCCGCCGATTTTCGACCCGGTCAATCTCGGGCAGGGGACATGATCGTCTGTGTCGGAATTCCCAAATCCGCGCCTGAAGATAGGGTTTTACTTGATGACGATGAGATCGTAAATCAGCGGGATGTTCTTGATATCCTTCAGATTGACGGAGTCCATGAAATCCTGCCAATCGGCTCAAAGGGCATAGAATATGAAGCCGGAGAAATGGCCGGGATGGCTGGTGTTCAGTTTATCCCGGAAGATAATCCCGGTGTGAATCTCAGGAAATCCGGTGGTCCCTCTACTTGTGTAATTGTTGCCTGTGCTGCCCGAAGTGTGGATAAAATAAGAAGTATTGTAAATATCCCGGTTAATATTGTCGGGTCGTTTAAATGATTTTGGAGGTGTAAGATTATACAAGACAGCAGTCAGTTAAAAAAACGTATAAAGGGTTGCCTGACGGGTGTGGCGGCCGGCGATGCAATGGGAATGCCAACCTCAATGATGAGCCCTGAAAAGATTCAACAGATGTTCGGCAGTTATGTAACTGATTTTTTACCGGCGCCCGCGGGCCATGTTATTCATGATAAAATGGTTGCCGGTCAGGTTACCGATGATACTCAGCAGACTTTGTTGATTGCCGATTCAATAATTGAAAAAGGTGTTATTGATCCCGAAGATATTGCCCGACGCTTGATCGAATGGGGCGAAGAGGTTGACGCATTCGGATCAATGGCGGTCGGCCCGAGTTCGCTGCGGGCGCTGTATGCAATCCGGTCGGGCAAGTCCGTTTACGAGTCAGGGTCGGTAGGTGATACGAATGGCGCTGTGATGCGCATCGGTGCCGTCGGCATTTATGGAAGAGGGGAACTTGAACGTACCGTTGACGCTGTGGAAAAAGCCTGTCTGCCGACTCATAATACAAATATTGCCATCAGCGGCGCGTCCGCCGTTGCCATGGCTATTGGGTGCGGCATAAATGGTGAGTCCGACGTGGATACAATCATTATGAAGGCCTTGGAAGCGGCGGAATTGGGCATGTCACGGGGAAATATCTGGTATGGCGCTTCGATCATTGAACGTACAAAACTGGCCCTGCAAATCGTGTCGAAAGATGCCGACCGGGAAGACATTATGAAGGAATTATATGATATCATCGGCGCGGGAGTACAGGTTTCCGAGACCGTTCCCACTTGTCTTGCTATTACAAAATTAACCAACGGCGATGTCGTCGAAGGGATTCAGACTGCGGTGAATTTAGGGGGGGATTGCGATACCATAGCGGCGATTACAGGCAGTATTTGCGGGGCGATTTCCGGGGTTGACCGGATTCCCGAAGCATGGATTGAAATCCTTGAAAAGGTCAATCCTTATGATTTCGATGAGTACACGGAAAAGTTATTTAGGGCAATTTATAAATAAGCATTAAATTTTACGGGGCGATTATGAAAAATGTTAAGAGAATGACCTTGGCCGCTTTGTGTGCGGTTGCAATTTTTTTCACCAGTTTATCAGCGCAGGAGACTGAAGAGAAGAAATCTACGTCGGAAGTTGTATTGACTGAAGAAGATTTTATTAAAAATAATTGTGAAAGTGTCGGTGATGCGCTGCAGACAATTACCGGAGTTTATGTCAATTCGACGGGGGACATTTCCCTACGTGATGTCAGCTCTTCAAAAGTAGTCGTAATCTTAGACGGCCAGCGGCTGAACACGGCTCAGGGCGGCGGCGTCAATGTCAGTGATATGACGATTGACAACATCGAAAAAATCGAACTGTTGCGCGGCGGCCGTTCGGCACAGTATGGTGCGGATGCTGTGGGAGGTGTTATTCGCATCACTACAAAATCAAGGCAGACTGGCAATAAAATTGTAGGACTTGGTCTGAAAACAACCTTTGGCTCTTATAACCGCCAGATATATAATCTTTCAAATACGATTAATTATGGCAAATTTAGTTCTTTTCTGTCCTATCAGCGGGATATCTGGGACGGTGATTTTTTATATACGGATTATTATGGAAATGAAAAGAACTTGGTCAATAATCATCAGTCGTCATTCAATATTTTTTATAAACTCAGCTTTGTGATTGATGACAAACAGCAAATAAATGCGTCAACAAATTATTACAAAGCCAACAACGGTACGCCGGGGATGATTGATAACCTGACGCCTGAGGCTGTCCTGAAATATGACAACAAATCCTACAACTTGTCCTATGATCATAAATCTTTATTCAAGGATTATTCACTCAAGGTTCAAGGCTATTTTCTGGATTTTGAAACAAAGTTTGACAATCCGGAAAACCCTAATATTCCGCCCAGTGATCATGATAATTACGCCCTGGGGCTGGAACTTTCACAGGCGGGTTCTCTGGCCAAAGGTATCAATATCGTTTATGGGTATTCTTTAAGGGATGACCGGATACACAGTACCGATGTGGGTGATAAAACAAGAATTACCCATAGCGGACATACGTCGTTGACATTTACAAAACAGCTGAATCATTTTATCAACAGTCTTGAGGCGGCGATGGCTCTGAGGTATGACTCCCCGTCGGATTTTGAAAATGCTCTGAGTCCGCGCTTTAGTTTTTCCGCCAATCATTCTGGAGTATTCAATATTGCATTGTTAGCCCATATCGCTAATTCCTACAAAGCGCCGTCGTTTAATGATCTGTACTGGCCCCAGGATGCCTTTGCGGTTGGTAATCCCGATTTAGTTCCGGAAAAGGGTGATAATTACGATATCGGAATCACGTCGAGTTTTTCTTTAGTTGCCCTTTCGGTAAATTATTTCAACAGCGATGTCAACAATTTAATTCTCTGGGCTCAGGATCCCGCAGTCAATAATCTGTGGACGCCGCATAACATTTCCAAAACCAGCACCCAGGGTGTTGAGACGTCGTTGACTTTATCTCTTTTAAAGGACATGATTTTAATCAACGGCGAATACACCTTTATGAATGCCAGGGATAAAGGACCTGACCCGAATCAATATGACAAATATATTATTTATCGTCCTAAGAATAAGTACGATATCACCTGTACGTTTAAATATGGTTCCCTGGAATGGAACACAATTTATCACTATGTCGGTCTCAGATATACAAATTCGGCCAACACAAAATGGTTGCCGTCGTTCTATACAATCGATACTAATTTCACCTATCGTTTTAAGCTGTTGGATGTCTCCTGGAACAGCACATTTGAACTGAGTAATATTCTTGATGAAAGTTATATGCGGGTTCTCGGTACAGCGGAACCGGGCAGGATGTATAAATTTTCCCTTGGAGTCAATATCTGACAGAACTGATGATGATTCAATTATTCAGGATTACGTTTTTTTTGGTGCTTATAAGCCCAATGGTTTTTTCGGAAGAATATGGCACGATCTGCGGCGTTGTCAAATGCGGTCCAACCGACGAAGCATTAGCTGCGGTAAATGTATATCTGAAAAATACACATATCGGTTCGGCAACCGATGAAAACGGCAATTACTGTATTCAGAGAATACCACCAGGTAAATATGAAATAATCATCGAGATGATCGGATTTTCGCAACTCCAGCGAAAATTTGTTGAAATAAAAGGAAATGAAATTCTGAGAATGGATTTTATTTTGCAACCTCAGGCCATTGCCTTTAATAACGGCGTTACCGTTACTGCGACCCGTGGCCACTCTTTGATTACGGAAGTTCCATCTTCCGTTGATGTTGTCAGTCAACAGGAACTTGATCTCAAAAATCCACAGAACCTGGCGGAAGCATTGCAGAATGTTCCCGGGGTAAATATTAAGGACTACGGTGGTCCGGGAAACACAAAATCAATTTCTTTGCGCGGTTCATCGGATAGTCAGGTGCTGGTGCTGCTGGACGGCCAGCGACTGAACAGCCCTCAGACAGGCTCGGTTGATTTAAATCAGATTTCACTGGAAGGCATTGAGAAAATTGAAATTGTCCGGGGCGGCAATTCAGCGCTCTACGGGTCCGACGCCATTGGCGGAGTTATTAATATTATTTCAAAAAGGCCCGATTCCGATAAACCGGGCTTTGCGGGTAATATAAAATTGGGTATTGCCTCCTTCGGCACTTATACGGCCGAACCATCGTTACGGTTTACCGTCAAAAAAAACAGCATTTCGGCCTCATATAAATACTTTTCCTCAAAAGGTGATTTTTCCTACACCGATAATTATGGCAAGCCTGCGGTCAGGGTAAATTCCGATATGATTTCTAGAGATTATTATGTCGGATTACTGCGTAAAATTGGTGATCCTCACTATCAGCGCAGTCTGTCGCTGACTTTCAAACACTATAATTCTGCCCAGGGCGCTCCGGGGACGATAGAGCCCTATTACTATCATGCCAGAACCTGGAACCGCAACAGCAAACTCAGTGGTGTTTACACCGGCAAAATATTTAATCTGTTTCATAATCTGCGGCTGCAAAGTTACTATTACAACAGTTGGTACAAATATAAAAATGATGAAGTGCCGGGCGGTATATTGAGTAAATACACAACCCGGACTTATGGCGGTGAAATTCAATTTAATTCAGTGATTGGTCCCCGGATATCTTTTACATACGGTATGGGTATGCGGTATGATGAGAACAGGGATTGGATTACGGAAAATGTCAATGACCAGACTTCCTACTATCTGTTTGCCGTTAATGAATCGGTGATTTGCATTAACTCTTTTCTGAAAACCATATCATTCGTACCGTCGCTGCGTTACGATACCGACTCGAGATATATGAACCACATTGTTTCACCGAAGCTTGGCGCTATTCTGAATTTCGGCGAGGTTTGGCAAAGTTCATTAAAACTGAATTTCGGCAAAAGCTATCGCGCGCCGACATTTAATGATCTTTACTGGCCCGAGGACGCCTGGGCGATTGGAAACCCTGATTTGGAACCGGAATACGGTACCGACTGGGATGTGGGCATTCGTTTGCAGTATCCGATTTTCAACGGCATCTATTTTGAGTCCTGTTATTTTGAAAACAATATGACCAATCTGATTATTTGGCAACAGGTCGAAAAATGGATGCCTTTAAATGTTGATAAAAACCGTAACAGAGGCGTCGAAAACAGTATAAAGATGACTCTTATCAAAGACCATCTGGATATAGCCGCCAATTATATGTATCTTGATGCGCGAAATTTATCGGAATCACCTGCGACCCATAACAAAATTCTCATTTACCGGCCAAAGCATACGGTTAATATCTCCGCGACGGTAAACGTCAAATATTTCAAATTGAATTACCAGTACAGTTATACCAGTCGCCGGTACACGGATTCGTCGAATACCTGGGGTAATTCTCTCGAGCCGTATTCGGTTTCTGACGTTACCGTGAATTATGGCGCTGAATTAATGCATACTCGTCTGGATTTCATGTTCCAGCTTAAAAATATTTTTGATTGTGAATACCGGGTAATCAAAAACATGCCGGTTCCGGGCAGGGAATACCGGTTTTCACTGAAAGTAGGGATTTAGAGGATAATTCTTTGAAAAACAACCAAAAGGAGGATGTAATGAAGAAGTTATTCGTAATGGGGTTAAGTGCGCTGTTTTTATTCACGCTGTTTATCGGATGTGAAGAAGAGGCGGAAGCGGAAGAAGCGCCCGTAACCGCAACCGCACTGTATGTGCTGAATTCAGGGGGACAGAGTATTTCCGTTGTGGATCTGGAAACCGGCGACGTTTACAATAACGTGGCAACCGTCGGCACCTGGCCGAACCAGCTGGTTTACGAAGACGGCAAACTGTATTGTGTGAATACTGGTTCCAACAATATTCAGATTTTTGATGTGGATGATTTCGCAGCTACACCGGAAGTAATTGACCTGGGCAGCGGCCACAATCCGCAGAATATGGTTTTTGTTGATGATGATATTGCTTATGTTAGTTGTTCATTATCAGAATCCGTTGTAAAAGTAAACGTGTCGACAAAAACAGTACTGGAAGAGATTGATGCCGGGGTTGGATGCACCGGTATTGCATCAGCGAATGGCAAGATTTATGCGTCAAATACTGCCTATGATGCTGCGACCTGGGGATATGGTGCCGGTACGGTTACCGTAATTAATACGGCGACCGATGCTGTTGCAACCACGATTGATGTGGCTCTTAATCCTTTTAGCGTCGGCGTTGCTCCCGACGGTATGGTCCATGTTGTTTGTACCGGTGATTACTGGAGTACCTGGGGAAAGGTGATGGTTGTGAATCCAGCAACTGATACTGTTGTTGATTCCGTAGTTACATTGGGATCTCCGGGTAGTATTGCCTTTTCAGACGCCGACAAGATGGCGCTGCTGACGGTATGGGGTCTGGGATGTCTGACCTATAATACGGAGACCCTGACGATGGTAAACGATACGTCGAATTACTTTCTGGGCAAAGGTGGTACCGGTGTTGCCGCCGATGGCGACGGAAATATTTTCATTTCTGTCTGGGATGACGACCAGGTTATTCAACTTGACAAAGACGGCACGGTCATCGCAACATTTAACGTAGGCGACAAGCCAGCGGCTCTGGCATTGAAAGTCGAGTAATCCGGCGGCAAGGGCAATGTTATATAGAAGGAGATAGGAGATGGTTGCAAAGCCATCTCCTAAACCCTTTCAATTACAGAAAGGAAGAAAATGAACAGGAAACAATATTTTTTAAGTGCAATTGCTGTACTGCTTATTTTGGTCTTTATGACATCCTGTTCGACTACTCAGGAACAGCGAATCATCTCACTTTCGCCGAGTCATACTGAAATTTTATATGCTTTGGGGCTGGAAGATCAAATTGTCGGATGGACCAAGTACTGTAACTATCCTCCCGAAGTGCAGGAAACAGAGGGCTGGCTGCCTTATGATGAATATGAGTTTAAAAGCATTCATGACGAACTGCATAACAAAAAAGTGGCGGTAGTCAGTGCATTTACCAGTGTTAATTACGAGTTGATTGATTCCCTGAAACCGACGCTCATATTATCGGTACATAAAATGCAGCATGATATAGCTCAAAAACTTAAAGACAAGGGCTATAACGTCTTGCATTTTGAGCCGGAGACGCTTGATGATGTTTTTAATATTATTCAGACTGTCGGCGATGCTACGGGCAAATCAAGACGGGCGCGGAAACTGATCGCTGGCTACCGAGCTGAAATCGAGGCAATCAGATCAATTACGGAAAATCTGCCGAAAGTAAAGGTGTATTTCGAAATAAATCATGTTGGTCCCTGGGCCCTGGGCGCCGGCTCACCGATGGATCAGATTCTCGAGATAGCGGGTGGTGAAAACATTTTTTCCGATGTGCGCAATGAGGCATTTAAAGCCGATCTCAGTGACATTGTCGAACGCAATCCCGATGTTATTTTGACACCTTTGTGGCCGCATGCCGGACGGAATGAAGTGACTACGGTCAGGGAAATAGTGAACCGACCTGGTTTTGAGACGATTAATGCTGTTATCAATGATCGGGTTTACCATTACGATTCTTCGTTATTGAAGAAACCGGGTCCACGGCAGATAACGGCGATTAAGAAAATGGCCTATTTACTGCATCCCTACTATTTTAAAAATCCCGAAAATTCCGTTGATCCCTGGGAACTGGGTAAAATTGACGCTCTCTATCCGCCGCCGACAGTTCCGCGATAAATTGATAATTGATAAGATTGTAATGGAGAATATGTTATGGATTACAATATCAGAGATATAAA
>QNCV01000003.1 GCA_003645845.1 Fidelibacterota bacterium
ACAAAAAAGGCAGCATACCGCCCATAAGCAATCCGGCGACTACAAAGGGATTTGTCAGGTTAATGGATTGAATATCGGCCGATTTCTGGAAGGCTGCAAAAAGAGCCAGGGCTGTCAATGCCGCAGAACCGATGGCAAAACCTTTTCCGACGGCGGCAGTCGTATTACCGACAGCGTCAAGTTTGTCGGTGCGTTTACGGACATCTCGCTCAAGCATAGCCATTTCAGCGATACCCCCGGCATTATCGGCAACGGGCCCGTAGGCATCAATCGAGAGTTGAATTCCGGTTGTGGACAGCATTCCCAGGGCGGCAATAGCGATACCGTAAAGGCCGGCTACACTGTATGCAATCATGATGGCTCCGGCAATGAACAGAATTGGCAACATGGTGGACATCATACCGACACTGAGACCGGCGATAATGTTTGTGGCGTGACCGGTTGTGGACTGCTGCGCAATCCAGCGGGCCGGTTTTTTCGATTCCGATGTATAATGTTCGGTAATCATGCCGATGGCAAAACCGGCAATGAGTCCTGTCAATGTTGCCAGCCAGATATCGAATGCATTTAAAACGAGGGAACCGAGTGTAACCTGTTCGGGGATGAAGAATTTGGAAACCGGATAGATCAGGATAAGCATCAAACCGTCGGCGACGATAGTGCCACGGTTCAGGGCTTTTTGGGGATTGTCGCCTTCCCGGGTTCTGACCACCAGGGAACCGATTAGGGAACAAATAATGCCCAGACCCGCCAGAGCCAACGGCAGAATGACCAGATTAAGTCCGAAAAGAGACCCAAGAACCATTGTTCCGACAATCGATCCGACATAACTCTCAAAAAGATCAGCCCCCATTCCCGCAACGTCGCCGACATTGTCACCGACGTTATCGGCGATGGTGGCCGGATTACGGGGATCATCTTCCGGAATGCCGGCTTCGACTTTTCCCACAAGGTCGGCGCCAATATCGGCGGCTTTGGTATAAATACCACCGCCAACGCGGGCGAAAAGGGCAACTGAACTTGCACCGAAGCTGAATCCGCTGAGAATAGGCAAAACCATACCGTCCAGGCTGCTGACCGAGCTGCCAAACAGTCGGACGAAAACAGTGAAAAGTGCGGAAAGCCCGATTAATCCCAGTCCGACGACACTCATTCCCATGACCGAACCGCTGGAAAAGGCAACTTTCAAAGCAGCATTTAATCCACTGCGGGCTGCCTGGGTAGTACGAACATTTGCCAGGGTGGCAATTCGCATACCGATGAAACCTGCCAGACCGGAACACCCTGCGCCGATAATGAAAGATACGGCAACAAGGCGGTTCGCTCCTTTGTTCACCAAGGCCAGTAATATTGCAACAGAGATTAAAAATACCATCAGAACCCGGTATTCCCGATACAGAAAGGCCATAGCCCCTTCGCGGATGTGACCGGCGATGGTTTGCATGGTTTCATTCCCGGAGGATTGTTTGGAAACCCACATGGATTTCAGAAAAGCAAAAAACAGAGCACAAAAACCGACCAGAATAATCAAATAAGTCCAATTCATTGAGATATCAGGCATTTTATATAATCCCCGTATTTTTTTCACGAAAATTGATAGGATTGTACTTATTCATAATGGTGTCAATGTCTGACTGCAGGTAATCAAAAATAATCTCGGTGCTTTTTTCAATCACATCCGCAAGAACCCGTTGTTCGTCTTCATTGAAATCGGCCAGAACAAAATCCTCGGCAGACACACCGTCGCCCTGTGGACCGATTCCGAGCCGGAGACGGGGAAATTTTTCCGTTTGTAGCTGACTTCCGATGGACTTAACGCCCTTGTGCCCACCGGCAGAACCGTTTGGGCGAATGCGTAAACGACCAAGGGGAAGATCGATATCGTCGTAAACAACCAGAAGTCTTTCAGGAGAAAGATCAAATTGTCGGAGAATTTCACGAGCGGCCACACCACTGCTGTTCATGTATGTCAACGGTTTGGCAAAACAGACATTTTGCACATTACCGCTATCGGATAATGTATCGGTAGCCCACAGATATGGGCCATTGCCGGAATAAAATTGCAGCCGGCGAAGCTCGGCAATCCGGTCAATCACCATAAAACCAAGATTATGACGATTGTTTGCATATTGCTTGCCTGGATTTCCGAGCCCCATAATAACTCTGTCTATCGTGACGGATGGATGCTGATGTAGTTTTGAAAACAAACCGGCCATCTTTGCAATTTATTCGTTTCCTTCGCTGTCTTCACCCTTTTCGGCTTCGCCCTCCCCGCCTTCTTCAAGCTCTTCTGCGGCGGCCTCGGCTTCTTCCTCAAGTTTCATTCCGGTGGATTTGACCACTGAAAGAATCGAAGTGTCGGCCGGAGTCAGAATCACAGCGTTTTCGACTGATAAGTCGGCTACCGAAATTGAGTCTCCGATATTCAGATTAGTCACATCGATGGTAAAATTATCGGGGATATCAGAGGCTTTACATTTGACTTCAATTTCCCAAAGATGCTGAGCCAATACACCACCAAATTCACGGACACCAATAGCATTGCCGGTAATGACGATTGGAATGTTTACCGTGATGTCCTCTTTTAACGTAATACCCATAAAATCTGCGTGGGTAATCTCGTCTGTGACCGGGTTGTGTTGCAGATCGCGGAGGATGCAGATGTGTTTTTTATTGTCCATGTGCAATTCAATAATGTGAGCCCCCGAATGGATAGCAGCCCGCAATTCTTTTAAGTCCACGGCCAGCGGAACCGGTTTTTCCCGATGAAAATAATAGACGGCAGGAATCTTGCCGTCGCGGCGCAGTTGTTTGGTCACCCTTTTATGAGTGTCGGTCCGTACTTGTGAATTTAACCTATAATTAGCCATTAAAATCTCCTTTATCGTTAAAAGTCAAATAGTGAGCTGATTGATTCTTCGTTATGAATGCGTTTAATTGCTTCGGCAAGCGTGGGCGCTGCAGAGAGTATTTCAAGTTTTTGAAATTTTCGTTGCTCCGGTATCGAAAGTGTGTTGGTAACAATGACCTTGTCAATTGGCGCTTCCTCTAAGCGTTGAATGCAGTTGCCGGAAAACAGGCCATGAGTGGCACAGACGGTAATTGTTTTCGCGCCATGGGCTTTGGCCAGTTCAGCGGATTGAACGATGGTACCACCGGTGTCGATCATATCGTCAATAAGCAGAACATTTTCGAAATCAGTCTCACCGATCACGTTCATCACCTCTGCCAGATTCGGGCGCGGTCGGCGTTTATCAATAATTGTCAGGGGCAACCCGAGGATTTGAGCATAAGAGCGGGCAAATTTAATCCCGCCGACATCGGGCACCACAATGGTGTAATTCTTACCTTCGACCATTTTTTTCAAAGGCTCAAGAAAAATGGTCTTGGCATACAAATGGTCAAAGGGAATATTGACAAACCCCTGAATCTGGGATGAATGCAAATCCATCGCCACAATACGATCCGCACCGGCATTGACGATTTCGTCCATAATCAGACGGGAGGAAATCGGAACCCGGGGTTGATCTTTGCGGTCTTGGCGGGCATAGCCGTAATAAGGAATGACTGCGGTAATGCGCTTGGCGGAAGCACGCCGCGCCGCATCAAGAAGCAACAGAAATTCAAGGATGTTTTCCGCCGGAGGATTGGTGGACTGAACAATAAAAACATCGGTGCCACGAATATTTTCTTCGAAACGCAGCCAGATTTCACCATCACTGAAATTACCGATGGAAATCCGGCCGGGTTCAATCCCAAGAATATCATTAATTTCCTGGGTTAATTTGGGGTTTGACCGCCCTGAAAAAACTCTTGCATTGATGCTCATACTACCTTCTCATTAATCATATTGCTCGGGGACTTGGATTCGAACCAAGATTGACGGCTCCAAAGGCCGCAGTCCTGCCATTGGACGATCCCCGAATATTATTGAGTTGTTTTTCTATTGAATGGGAAGAGATAAATAACTGTTGGTTTGGTTCAACAGGTATTGAGCATGTTCTGCATCGCGTCTGTTTGCAAATATTCCAAACACAGTCGAACCACTTCCCGACAAACCGGCATAAAGAGCTCCTGTCTTGTACAGGCGGGTTTTAAGATTGCCGATTTCTGGATATGCTGGAAAAACAACAGATTCAAATTGATTTTCAAACAACTTCCACTGAATCCTGCCGGATTCAAACAGGTCGTGAAATTTATAGCCGGATTTTCTATTTGTCAAGTTGAATTGTCGATATGCCCATGAGGTTGAAATATGAATAGGGGAAAAAATAAGTAAAAGGACAAATTGTTGCGGAAGTGATACTGGCGTCAAAATATTGCCGGTTCCTTCGGCTAATTGAGTACCGCCATCGATGTAGAATGGCACATCGGCTCCGATCTGTCCGGCAATATCCAGCATGTCATTTTTACTGAGTTTCAGCTGCCAGGCATTGTTCAGAAATTTCATAACCGTTGCGGCATTTGAGCTGCCACCCCCCAGCCCCGCCCCGACGGGAATTACTTTGTCAATATGAATATGCCAGTGACCGGTATCGGGAGCCCGGGTTTTCATTAGCCGATAGGCGACGCTGCACAGGTTGCGATGATCGCAGGGGATATCGGCGTTGCTGCAACTTAATTTAAACTCATTGGACGAATTAAAGGTCAGTCTGTCATGAAGGTCAATTTCCTGAAACAGTGAACTGAGAGTATGATAACCGTTATCAAGACGACCTGTGATTCTCAGACAGAGATTAACTTTGGCATTTGAATGCAGTGTAAAGCTTGATTGATTCATGACTTTTTTCGGAATCGGGTCTGATAATATTTGGTCAGCAGAAAAATCGAGATTACAACGGCAATACCGATATTGACTGTGGTCGAGTAATTATCGATCGTTTCCCGGATCACCTCCCAGTTTTCACCCAAAAACATCACGGATCGGAAAATGACGGTATTCCAGATTAATATTCCAATCAGCGTTAAAAAGGTCGCTTTTACGATAGAAATATCCATCAATCCGGCGGTAATTGCTAAAAACAACCGGCTGCCGGGAATAATCCGGCTGAGAACCAGAGTCCAGTTTTCATGCTTCTGAAAAAGTATTTTGTATTTTTTGATTTTCTTTTCGGGTATTTTGAAAGGTAATTTTATATAGATTTTTCTCCGCCAATTCCGAGTAAGTAGAAAGATTAAAACGAAACCGGAAATTGACCCCAGAATTGTTATACAGTAAGCCGGGAAAAACACCAGTGAAGTGCGTCCGGTCAGATAGGCAACCACAATCAGGACGGCGTCTCCGGGTACGAGCGGAAGAGTGTTTTCAAAGAAAATCATCATGAACAAGACGGTATAGACCCATATTGCGTTGTACGTCAAAAGATTTTCGATGAATTGAATCATCAAAATCCTATGAGTGCGGTGGCTATCGCGGCGATGCCTTCTTTGCGGCCGGTAAAACCCATTTTCTCTGTTGTGGTTGCTTTAATGGAAATGGATTCAGCGGGAATATGAAGCACCGGCGCCATGGCCTGCTGCATTTGCGAAATATATCGGTTGATTTTCGGTTTTTGAGCTATTAGGGTTATATCGACATTACCAATATAGTAATGTTCATTTTCAATCATCCGGACGACCTTTTCCAGCAGAATAATACTGGAAATGTTCTCATATTCCGTCGCCGTATCGGGAAAGTGTGTCCCAATATCACCGAGTCCGGCGGCACCCAGCAAGGCATCCATGGTGGCATGAATAATGACATCGGCATCGGAATGCCCGGTTAATCCTTTTTCGTAAGGTATGGTGACTCCTCCCAGAACGAGCGGCCGTCCGCTACTGAGTGAGTGAGCGTCAAAACCATGACCAATACGGATATTAAAACGCTTCATGACGTTTCCTCTTCGAGAAAGAAGGTTGCTATTTGCAAATCTTCCGGGGTGGTTATTTTCAAATTCATTTTTGATCCTTTAATCACGGCTATCCGGAATCCCAGATTCTCAACCAACTGGGCATCATCTGTACCCTGAATCTCATGTTTGCGGATATGCCGATAGGCGTTTTCGATGATTGATTTCCGAAATGTTTGGGGAGTCTGAGCCTGCCAGACATTGGACCGATCAAGAGTCTGGATAACTGTTTGTCCGTCAACTTCAACTTTTTTCAGAGTATCGACGACCGGAACAGCAATAACGGCGCCGTCATATTTATTGCAGAACTCGATACTTTTTCGAATTAACCCTGTTTGGATCAGGGGGCGAACGCCGTCGTGAATGCAGACAATGTCAGCTTCATCACTGACCTTTTGCAAACCATTGTAAACGGATTCCTGGCGATGTGCTCCTCCCGCCAGTACGTGTATAGGAATTTCAGCGGCCGGAATAGAGTTTTGCATTTCCCTGGAGTTTAAGTATTCCGGATGGCCAACGATGATTATTTCAACGATTTCGGGAATATTGAGAAAACGACTGACTGTGTGATAAAGAACCGAATACCCACCAATCTTTAAAAATTGTTTGGGCATTTCCGATTTCATCCGGGTTCCCTTCCCGGCCGCAACAATGAGTACACTGACTTTTTCCACGATTTTCTACAAAATGATCATTGCATCGCCGTAACTGAAGAAGCGATACTTCTTTTTAATGGCCTCCTTGTAGGCCTTGAGGATTAGGTCCAGACCCGCAAATGCGGCAACCTGCATGATCAAGGTGGATTTTGGTTGATGAAAGTTGGTTATCAGAACGTCAACCATTTTGAAATCATAGGGCGGATGGATAAACTTATCGGTCCAGCCCTTTCGGGGACTGATCTGGAATCCCGAGACAGTGACGGTTTCCAGGGTCCTGACCACCGATGTCCCGACGGCAACAACCCGTTTCCCCCTGGCTTTTGCTTCGTTGATCGCAATCGCCGTTTCAGCGGAGACCTCAAAATATTCCGAATCCATTCTGTGGCGCGAAAGATCTTCCACGGTTACGGGACGGAATGTTCCCAGTCCGATATGCAGGACAACGGACTGTACCTTAACGCCTTTGGCCTTTATTTTATCGATCAGTTCTGTGGTAAAATGCAGACCGGCCGTCGGAGCGGCTACGGCGCCGCGACGTTTTGCATAGACGGTCTGATATTTAATCTTATCCACAGGTGTCGGTTCGCGGTCGATATACGGAGGTAACGGGGATTGGCCGATTTTGTCAATCAGGGCATAGAGATCCTGCTGAGAAATGTTATTAAAACGAACAACACGTCCCCCGGAAACGGTATTGTCAATGACATCACACTGAACACCTTCGGCCACAGTCAGTTTGTTACCGATACGGACCTTCCGGGCCGGTTTAACCATGACTTCCCAGAGATTATTTTCCAACTCCCGGAGTAGGAAGACTTCGACTTTTGCCTCGGTACGGTCTTTGATAGCCCATAAACGGGCGGGATAAACCATCGTTTCATTGACAATAACAAGATCTCCCGGATTCAGTAATTCGGGCAGATTATAAAAATGCTTGTGCCGAATGGTCTCTTGCTTGCGATCGATAACCATCAGCCTGGAATGATCCCGTTTTTCAATCGGGTATTTTGCGATAAGTTCTTCTGGTAATTCATAATCAAAATCGGATAATCTCATGGATATACTCCTTTATTCAAATAGTGTTGTTTGATCTGTTGTCATATTGATCCCGAAATATTTATAGGCCTCCGGAGTAATCTGTCGGCCCCGGGATGTGCGTTGCAGCAACCCGTTTTGGATCAGATAGGGTTCATAAACATCTTCGATTGTTTCGGCCTCTTCACCAACTGCAACGGCGAGACTGTTTAAACCGACAGGCCCGCCGCCGAATTTATGAATGATTGTATTCAATATAGTGCGATCCATTGCATCCAGACCCCGTTCGTCGATGTCGAGCAATTTTAACGACTCGCGGGCAACGGCCTGATCAATCGTTCCGTCGGCCTTGATCTGGGCGTAATCCCGGGCCCGGCGCAGGATACGGTTGGCAATACGGGGTGTTCCCCGGGATCGTTTGGATATTTCGCGGGCGCCGGCGTCGTCAAGATTAATATCGAGTATTTTGGCCGTTCGTTTCAAAATATTAAAAAGATCGGCGCTGCTGTAATAATCCAGCCGAAGAACTACTCCGAACCGATCGCGCATGGGTGATGTCAGGTGTCCGAGCCGGGTGGTGGCCCCGATCAGCGTAAACTGTTCCAGATTTAACTGAATGGAGCGGGCATTGGGACCTTTATCAATGACAATGTCAATAGTATAATCTTCCATGGCTGAGTAGAGATATTCTTCGACAACATTATTCAGCCGGTGAATCTCATCGATAAAGAAGACATCGCCGTGCTGGAGATTGGTCAGCATCCCGGCCAGATCTCCGGCCCGCTCGATAACAGGACCGGAGCTGGATTTGATATTGACGTCTAGTTCTTTGGCAACTATGTTTGCAAGCGTGGTTTTACCCAATCCCGGCGGACCAAATAGCAGAACATGATCGAGAGCCTCACCGCGTTCCCGGGCGGCGCGAATATAAAGTTTAAGATTTTCCACAACCTTTTTCTGTCCGATAAACTCAGAGAATGCCGACGGCCGAACACTCTGTTCTGCATCCACATCATCAATCAGCTTCTTGGGGTCAATATATTCAGAACGCAATGTTATTCACAAAATAGGGATTAAATTTATTCCGGTCAGCCAGACTGTTGAATCTTAAATAATTACGGAGACTTAACATTGACCGGATAATATATCGGATAAATTTCATCAATAATTAAAATATCATAAAACCAAGGCTAAATTTATTAAAAAATTCACCCTGAATCAATCAAAATCGAGATTCTTTATGAAAGTATAGGCAGAATCTGAAGTAAGTTAAATTTTTAAATGAATCAGCTGCTCGCGTTCTTTGCCCACGGACACGTATTCAAGAGGAATCTTCAGTAATTCTTCGATTTTGCGAATGTATGCGACAGCCTCTTTTGGTAAATCCTTCAAAGACCGTACATTGCCGGTATCTTTTCTCCAGCCATCCATAGTGATGTACTGCGGTTGAGCCTCCTGTAGATCGATTTCCGGAAAGTTGCCATTTTGGTAATGGGTGCAGATTTGTATTTTTTCCATATCATCCAAAACATCCAGTTTGGTGATCGCAAATGAGGTAAAACCGTTGATTCGTGCGGCATATGCCCCGACAGCCGCATCGAACCATCCACAGCGTCGTTTTCGTCTGGTTGTTGCCCCGTACTCATTTCCGCTTTGCTGGAGATAATCACCTGTCCTGTTGATCTGTTCGGTTGGGAACGGACCTGCCCCGACACGGGTGGTATAACTCTTATAGACGCCGATGATTTTATCGATACTGGTTGGACCGATACCTAAACCGGTGGCAATATTTCCCGCGGTGGTGTTTGAGGAAGTTACATAGGGATAGGAGCCGAAATCGATATCCAGCAATGTTCCCTGAGCGCCCTCGACAAGGATGGTTTTTCCCTTTTTGACATAGTCATTCATCAACAGCGATGTATCGGCAGCATGGGAATACACTTCCGGAAGACATTGATAAAAAGACTCTAACTCTTTATAAAGAGCATCGACTTCTGACTTTGCAACCAACTCTTTCTTGACAGCATCATTAATTCTCCGATCGATGTTTTCTTTGACCGCTAAGGAATTTTTCAAATCTCTGACCCGGATGCCGCTGCGGTTAATTTTATCGGTGTAGCAGGGGCCGATGCCGCGTTTGGTAGTTCCAATCGCACCGCTGCCGAGAGAATTTTCAGTCAGGGAATCGAGAATTTTGTGAAGCGGTGTAACAATGTGAGCCTGAAGCGAAATGTGGATTCGATTATCAACGTAGATACCTTCATCGCGAAGAAAACTGATTTCTGAAATCAGACCCACAGGATCGATGACCATCCCGTTGCCCATGACACAGACGGTTTGTTCACGCAAAATGCCACTGGGCAGCTGGTGCAGAATTATTTCATGGCCCTTGATATTGATTGTATGCCCGGCGTTCGCACCTCCCTGAAAACGGGCGACGACATCCGCCTCGGAGCATAGATTGTCGACAATCTTTCCTTTTCCCTCGTCGCCCCATTGGGCGCCCAACACGGCTGTGACAGGCATGGTTTTTCTCCCAAATATAAAATGCCCCTTTACAAGGAGCATTTATTTACAATTGTTGAATCACAGTCTATTTCTTTTTGGCGTTAAATCGATGTTGCCAGGCAATAATCACCGGTCCGGCGATGTAAATTGAAGAATAT
This sequence comes from Fidelibacterota bacterium, assembly GCA_003645845.1. Classification (GTDB taxonomy): domain Bacteria; phylum Fidelibacterota; class UBA2242; order UBA2242; family UBA2242; genus B118-G9. Next base: position 10,249 of record QNCV01000003.1, read on the forward strand.
GTTCCGACAATGACACCGATTGCCATGGCAATGGCAAAGACATGAACTTCACCGGATGCAAATATCAGAACAAAAACTACAAAAAACGTTGTTAATGATGTGATAATTGTACGGCTTAATGTTTCGTTGATGCTCTTGTTTATTATCTTCTGTATCGGATCAAAACGCATGATTTTCATATCTTCACGGATACGATCGTAAAGCACAATCGTATCGTTTAAAGAGTAACCGACAATTGTCAGGAATGCCGCAATGGTGGAAAGCGATATTTCCAGATGTGCCATTGAGAAAATTCCCAATGTGAATAAAACGTCGTGAATCAAGGCTACGACGGCACCGATTGCAAAACGAAACTGGAACCGAATGGAAATGTAAACACCTATAACCAGAAGAGCGAAAATAATAGCATAAACGGTATTCCGGCGAAGTTCCTGGCCAATTTTGGGCCCGACCTTCTCTGTTTTACGGATTTCATATCCATCATTACCAAGTGTTTTTAATCCCCGGTCAACCAGTTCCGGAGTATTGCCCTCTTCAGTTTCATTAGCGATTCGGATCATTACTTCATTCGTCCCCGAAGTTTTCTGAATAATGCTGTTTTCCAAACCCACGGTGGCCAGTGCATTCCTGATATCGCTGATTTCAACATCATCATTGAATTGAACCTGAACCAGAGTACCGCCGGTGAAATCGATTCCCAGGTTGAATCCGCGAATGAAGAAAATGAAGATAAGACTGATGACAAGAAAAATTGCGGATGAGGAAATCGCAAATTTGCTGTATTTGACGAACTGAATATTGGTTTCTTTAAAAAATCTCATTTTATTGTCCCGAAGTTAAATACTAAGTTTCTTCAAAATTTTCCGGTCAGTGCGGAAATTGAAAATTGTTCTTGTAACGAAAATGGCGGTGAACATGCTGCTGAGAATACCCCAGAAAAGAGTTACACCAAAACCTTTAACCGGACCGGTGCCGAACTGCATCAGGATCAACGCCGTTAGCATTGTAGTAATGTTGGCATCAAGAATCGTACGAAATGCCCGGTTATATCCGGAATCGATGGCCGCCCGGACAGTCTTGCCTTTTCCGAGTTCTTCCCGGATACGCTCGAAGATCAGGACATTGGCGTCAACCGCAATACCAATCGTCAAAATCAAACCGGCGATACCCGGTAAAGTCAATGTTGCGCCCAGCACCGCAAGAATTGCCATCACGAAAACAAAGTTCAGCAGAACAGCCATATCTGCGAGTAATCCGGCACCCTTGTAATAGATTCCCATAAATATAATGACCAGCAGAAAGCCTGCCAGGCCGATTTTCATGCTGTTGTTGATGGAATCGCGTCCTAAAGATGGGCCGACGGTGCGCTCTTCGATGACATCCACCGGCGCCGGTAATGCACCGGCTCTCAGGACAATGGCAATGTTTTTAGCATCATCCATGCTGTCCATGCCTTCGATATAGGCCTGTCCGTTGGGAATCTTGACGCTGATGCGGGGGGCCATATATACTTTATTATCGAGCACAATAGCCAGAAATTTCCCGATGTTTGAACCGGTTAAACGGGAAAATATTTTTGCGCCCTCATTATTCATACTGATATTAACTATAGGCTGACCGGCGGCTTTGCTGTTGGCGCCGCCAATGGTAGCGGTAGCCTTGGTAATATATTTTCCCTGAATGCCGGCTTCCTTTTCAACATGATACAGCAGATAGTAATTTTCGGTTTTGCCATCCCGGGATGTCAGGCGTTCCGGTTTGGCCGACCAGAGAAACTTAGAATCATAGGGTAAAAGTTTCTGAACCTGAGGATCGGCCAGAATTTTTTTGACGGTGTAAACGTTTCGTTCGGGTACTCCGATGGAATTACTGATATTCCGCAACAAGGATGAAAAGGGTTTTTCCGAAAACAGCTCTTCGTCGACAATCAGTGATGTGTCTGATGTATCGCCCGCCATCTCAACGTCGGCACTTGTAACACCGAGCAGGTCTTTGACACTGACGGCCTTGTCTTTTGATTCTTTCAGAGCTACGGTTGTATCTTTGTCGGTACTCTCGGATGTTATTTTTGCCAGATCTTCCTTGCGGCCGGTTTTCAGATATTTATCTACGGAATTTATAAACGATTGTGTGATCTGCGGGTCTTTTAAAAGGGTAAATTCGAGCAGCGCCGTACTTTGAATCAGGCTGCGGGCGTGTTCAATATCATTAATCCCGGCAAGCTCAACGATGATCCGGTTCTGCCCGGCGCGCTGGATGGTCGGCTCCGAGACGCCAAACTGGTCAACCCGGTTGCGGATGATCTGCAAAGCCCGCTGCAGGGCATCTTTAGATTCATCATGGAGGCTGGCAATAATGTCGGAGTTTTTATAACCCCGGTCGGTAAAGTGCCTGACCAGCTTGAAATCCGCAGCATCGACATTACGGCGAAAAACCGTAAAGAAATCTTCGCCGGTCTCTTTATATTCGCGTGTGGTTTTTGCCAGAAGAGTGTCAAATTGCGGAGTTCTGTTGGAGGCCAGAGTTTCGATCAATTTGGGAACGTTCAATTCCAGTACAACGTGCATTCCGCCCTGGAGATCGAGCCCCAACCGGATGATCCGTTTTTCAAATTTATCAATGGATCCGCTTGAGCGCATTGCTTCGAGTTTTGTATCGGAAAATGTGTTATAGGCCACTGTCCAGTAAAGGGAATATGCTGCCAGAATCAGGGTAATTCCAATAATGATGAAGCGAATGTTTGTCTTTTTAAACATGTAGATTTACCTCTATAATATGGTCAAAATTACTGTTTTGAAAAAAGCGGTTGAATTTAACTGACAGAGGGGTTCAATGTCAACGAAAAAGCCGGTTGAAATCTTCGGGCGCTCAATATTGAAGAGATTTATTCGATAGATATATAAATTCGCGATAGTTCTTTGTTGTTATTTACAACAATAACCGGATAAATCTTTCCCTCTCCGTTGAGAGAATACTTCTTCCAGCGCAGAGATTCGACAGCGATCGGATAATTGCGGTCTTCACCGTCGTTGTATTCACCGGGCGGGACATAACCTTTCAGGTTGACTTTGTAACGATCCGGAAGCAGTTGATCATGCAATACGTTCAGTATTTTAATTTGATCGCTTCGTTTAACGTGTAATGTCTGCCCGTTAAGCAGAGCCTGCTTTTGACCATTGACTTCGATAATATAGGAAAAAAGATGATTGTCAACGTCACTGACATCCAAAACCACCTCACCGAAAATAAGATTATCTTTTCGAACAATTATTCGGGTAGGTGAATTTATGACCAGTCTTTTCTGAAAATCCTGATCATTGCCGACACCGAGAACATCACAACTGATTCCCCGGGTGTAATTTGATTCAATATGAGTAATCCGGATTTGATCACCCCTGATTAATTTAACGGTATTGTTGTTATCAACAACCATCGGAGTGTTGTCATTAATTGAGATGAGCAGGTAAATCAGTTTCGGCGACTCATAAATAATGGCCGGATGCTCCGGTTCAACACCGAAGAGTTTCAGGAATTCGTTGATGGCATAGTTGTGATAACGGATTTTTTCGTCGAGACTGGCGAGGTTTTTCGACGACTCGATTCCGAATGCAGGGATTCCAAAATGGGTCAGAGCAAAATAGGTTGCCGACTTTTTCATCTCCGGAAATTTGGTATCTTCGTCCAGAGTACGCGTATTCATGAAGTGCATATAGTGATCGGGATTGTCAATCCGGCGGTTGACCCGCGCAAGAACCGTCCGGGCCATCTGTTCCAGATATAGCGTGTCATCACCGGTGATATAGACATCGGCGTCAGCGATGACCGACTGACCGAATCGCTTTGGATTGTGGTTTTTATCAATATATTTTTCCCTGTAAAAACCCCAGCCGTCATGAAGATTGATGAACAGATCGGATTCTGCCATGAGTGACTGGATAATATCGACGATCTGATCATCGATATCATTGGGCGGTTTATTGTCAAAGCGGCGGTTCATATCACCGTTGACGCCCCGGCTGTTTTTTATGATGGAATGGAAATTCGCCCTCGGAATAACAATGAGATTGCCGCGGTCGAGAACGAGATTCGGGTAAAGATCGGCGGATAAGAAACCGCCCGGTTCGTCTCCCTGAATGCCGCCCAGTATAAAAACGGTATTTCCGTCAAAGCGGCCGTATAAACGATAAACATTCAGTTGATTAGGCGTATTTTCAAAATAGCTTATACATTCCTGATAGGGTCGCTTTTGATTAGCGGAAGATGCCAGCCAGGGAAGCATAACCAGCAAAATTGCCCGGATGAAGCGCCTGTTTTTTCCTTTAATCAATTGGCTCCCATTCTTCGTTAATGATTTTAAATTGATCGGGCTCTAACGGATGTCCGGTTACAAGCAGCGTTTTTTGTCCGGTATCCCTGTAATTCCCCGATGAGTATTTCTGACGGAACCGAACCCGCCACTGACGGGGAGCGGAGCTGGAAACAGAGACATCTTCAATCACCACTTTGATGGCTGTTGATTTGGAGAAGACCTGTTTTTTGTATTCAGCCCAATCGTGAAGCGTCGGATACGACTGTGAACTGAAAGTGGAATCGTAATGAGCAATATATGGTTCGAATTGACCGGCTTCCCAATCATGAATCCAGGCCCTTAAAAACGAATTGACTGCCGTGGAAACATATACCCTTGGACGTGTCGCGGTAAAACTCTCGCCGATAATTGACCATGAGGAATCCGACCAGAGCAAATGAAGCTCTTTATCTCCCCGGCTGAAAAACACGGGACAGAGATAATCCTGTTGAAAGTTGATCAGAGCTTCTTCATCGGATTGAAGAAACCGGAGCTGATCTACACCAATCTCCTTCCAGGCATATCGGGTTTCCAGATAATTTTTAGTGGCGATAAAGGCCTTTTTGCTCTGTTTTGACTGAGTTTGGAAATGATCGGAAAGCAGCCGTTCCAAACCCTCAATATCGCCGGTTTCCCAGGATTCCCGCCACCGGACAAAGAGGGAGTCCGTCAGGTTGAATTTCTCATTATTATTCAGGGAGTGTCCGTTGTGGTAAAGGCTGTCAATGATAATCACAGGGGTTTCCCGAAGGGAGATATAACGACTAAGTTCAAGAAGTTTGCGGTTTTCCAGAGAGATACATCCTTCGGTTTGACGATCGGTGATTTCTTCATCTCTGCCATGAATCCAGATGTTGGACCCGTTACGGTTTAATATTCGGTCAACCCGGTTGGGATAGTCAAGGACAAATGCCATGGGACCGTATTTTGGAGGAAGTTGATTCCCGGGAATGGCTGCGACTATCCGGTAAATCCCCTCCGGTGTTTTTTTATCGCCCTCTTTTTCTTTGTTACCGTCGATTTTCCCCGTGGTGATCCGAAATGTATCGATGGCCGTAACCGATTGGGGCGCACGGCTCTTTAATACAAGTAAGCGCTGCTGAGATTTATCAACCAAAAGAACATTTCCCACAGAATCGGCGGAGAAATTTTTCAGATAGTACTCAATTTCACTTGCCAGGATTTTATTTTGAAAAAGGCAGCCTATTAACAGCAGAGAAGCGGCAATCCGTTTTGTATATTTCATTACTTTCATGATATCTATTACAATTTCAACAACTGCGAAATTATGCAAAGTAAACAGATAAAAAAAGATTTTATCGAACGCAAATTTATGAATTGGTTTTTGACAGAGCAATACCCCGCCATAATGCCGAAGCCAGCGACAAACGGACAAAAATGTTGGAAACCGGGTATGGAAAAATACGGTAAAAGGTGTTAATAATTGAAAAAACCGGCCTGGATTTCAGAATGATCCCCGCGGTTTTTTTCAGTAAGCCGGTCACGGTTTTGGGTGGAAAGATGAAGGAGTAACCGTACAATTTATCGAATTCCGGATGTTTTTCAATAAGGTAGGGGACAACAAAGTGGCCAAAGGAATGCACATTTTTTAAAGCTTCTCCGATCGGTCGGTAGTGTTTGTGAAAAACTTCTATTTCACGGGCAAAAAACAGTCCTTTTGGGTAATTGATTGCAATACGATAGGAAAAGTCGGTATCTTCACCACCGTAATGAGTGATATTTTCATCGAACATTCCGACCTGATCAATGACAGATTTTCTGATAGAGCTGGCAGTAAAGAGAAATGCCCAATAGGGAATCGGATTTTTGGGGGAATGCTTTTTTACGCCCCGTTTGGATTCGTATAAATACCGCTGATATTTATCATACTTAATATCCGGGCTGGGTCTTAAATGACTAAATACACCGAATATCTCCGGATTGGCATAATAATCCATGTGTTTTCGAATAAAATCCGGGAGAACTATGATATCGGAATCAATAAAAAGCAAGATGTCACCCGTTGCCACATTTATCCCGGAGTTACGGGCCGCAGCAAGCGCCCGGTTTTCAGGGTGATGAACAACTGATATCAGCCCCCTGTTTTCGTATTTCTCTAATATCATCGGGGTTTCATCCGTGGACGCATCATTCACAACAATTATTTCGTATCCCTCTTTCGGATAATCCTGGGCCAACAATGCATCAATACAATCGGCAATAGTGTTCCCGGCATTATAAGCCGGAATAATGACAGAGACCTTTTGTTTGTCTGTGTTTTTCATCGTCTTGATGGAATCGAACTGTTTTTTTTTGCAACCACAATAAGATTAAGGTACAAATCTTTACTTTTCGGCAGGATAAACGCCAGAAGGGTTCCAATAAGGTTTGAAGGAAACACAAGCAGGGGGATACTTATCAGCTGTAGTAGTTTTGATCGGCAGAAAAGTTTTTTATAGACATAAGAATTCCATATTTGAAAAATGGTCTCGATGAAGCCGCAACTTTTCTGAATATTTATCACTGAAAAACCGTGAGTTTCCAAAAGATGTTGCATTCCAAAACCGGTATAGCGGGCAAAATCGAAGGGTTGCTCGTGTTCTTCCCATATAAAAGGAGTTGAGATGAGAATGTTTCCTCCTGGTTTCAGCACGCGATTGAGCTCATCGAGGATATGCTCCAAATTAAATACGTGTTCAAATACTTCAATGGAAATAATGCTGTCAAAGGATTCGTTTCTGAAAGGAATTCTTTTCCCATCATAATAGATGTCTATATTTTCTGAAGAATGATTATGACCGCTTTTTTTTATATCCAGACCAACGTTTACTTTGGTGGCGAACAGATCTTTATAGCCCCTGTTTCCACAGCCAAAATCAAGCGCAATGCCATGTACATAGTCAGAATTTCGGCGCAAACCGGCTATTAAATTCTTCTTGATGAAATAATAGGGATTAATCAGAATGGATAGTATCCCCGGATCCAATCTTTCCTTTTTATATATTTGCTTTATTCCCATTGTTAGTGATTAGCTGGCATTCTCTTGTTCTAAGATTTTTTCAAATTTGTCAACACTGTTATTCCAGTCGTATTTCTTAACGGTCTCGACGGCGTTTTCTGATAATGTTTTGCGCATTTGCTCGTTTTCTAAAATCAATTGGATATTGTCCGCCAGGGAGCGGACGTCTCTAATTGGGGCCAGAAGGGCATTTTTTTCATGCACAAGGTATTCCTGTACACCGCCGTTCGCCGCCGCCACAACTGCACAGCCGCAGGCCATAGCCTCCATTACCGGCAGTCCCCAACCTTCGCTGTGACTGGTGTGTAAAAACACGCGTGAGGAATTGTATAATTTCCGGAGCTCTCTGACCGATGGCCGAAGAATAATTTTTACCCACGTCGGAAAGCGGTGAACCGGTTTTCTGGATGAAATAACCGTTGCCTTTATATTTTTTCGTTTTTTTAAAAGTTTGAGTGTTTTAATAAGATCTTTCGGACCTTTTACGTTCATGTGATGATATGTGGCAATGACATCGTTATTGCGTTCGGATGAATTGGATTCAATGAAATACTCATCACTGTTAATTGCATTGGCAATAGGACCCACGGCGCTCAGACCGATTTTTTCCAGTTCATCAATAATCCATTGTGCGATGGCAATTTTCGTCATTGGCAATTGAAACGTATTAAGAACCTGTTTTTTCGCTTTGAAATATGTTTCAAAATGCTGCAGAAAGTAGAATTTCTTTCCGCAACTTTCCGGAAGTTCGGCCACCGGTACGGCTGTCTGCCAGCCGGCGGCGATAACGGCATCGCCATCGGGGATATATTTCGGCGAAATGGTTTTAACAACCAGTACAGCAACCTTCGGACCGGGGGTGTAATAAAGGGTTTTTTCCGACCCGTTCAGGTGGTCGTAGAGTTTGATAACAGATTTTTTCAGATGATAAAGAACATTGGTTTGAATTCGCAGGGGATAAATCAGCGTGACATTGTGACCGCGCTGTGCAAGGCGGTTTGCATATTCGTGAACGACCTTTACACCCCCCATGGGTATCGAAACAAATCCCGGCAGTACGAATGTTATCCTCATATCAGATATCTATCCCTATTTCCCTATAGTATTCGTAGAGTTTCCGGACAACGTTTCTGTAATCATGATATTTTTCGACCCATTTCCGCCCCTCTTTTCCCTTTTGCATAATGAGTTCCGGGTCTTCAATATAACGGACTAAAACGTCTTTGATATTGTCCGGCCGAATGTTAATAAAGGGATGATCGGGAATGAACTTCTCATAAATATCGTTCAGATATGTGGCGCTGGCGATGCCCATGGAAAGGGATTCCAGTGAATTCATTCCGTAGCCCCAGGTCAGTTCGCCCACATGATCGATGAATATATCGGAATGACGTTTGATTTCAATGACCTTTTCATGAGGCTGATTTTCGACAAGCACAAATTTTATCCCGTGACTTTTTTCCAGTTCACGGCAGGTTTTGATAATTAAGTCCGAACCTTTGATAATGCGATTTGTCGTGGCGTGGCAGATTGTCAGGGGATCGCCGATTGATTGTTTGACATCGAATGCCAGAACATCATAGGGCAGGAAAAGATAGTTCAGATTTGGATGCATATAGGTCAGGTCGAGTTCGTTGGTCAGGTTCAGATCGCTGATGGCATCCATCTCCGGTATAACCCCCCGATTGCGCAAGTCCTGACCGTGATAGTGACAGATGATCTTTTTTCCCTTCGACTTCATCTTTTTTGCGAATTCCGCATTGCGGAAAAAATCCAACCCCCATTCGAAATGGTAAACATCAAAATCTTCCAGGTCGTATTCCCGTATAGCCCGGCTTATTTTCGGCTTCCAGAAGCGTTCTCTCAGCCGCCAGAGATATCTCTGCCATTGGGGCGGATTCCAGACCGGCGGGAAACCTTCCAGGTTGGCGTGAGATTCGCGTCCCTCGGTTTTACGAACCATCCAGCGCCTGAAACCGATATACCACGGTCTCGAAGCAATAAACGGAAGATTGAGTAAAATGTCTTCGTTATATCCTGACATGGTCCGGTAAAAAGTCACAAAGCGGCAGTGGTTTCCGTTCAGCTCGTGGGCTTTTTTCCAGTAGGACAGGGTGCCGACTGTATTTTCCGGGGATATGTATAGTATTTTCAGCATTTCAATAATTTATTATAGATAGAAAATAAACGATTTTCCATGATCCGCCAATTGTATTTTTCAGTCACGGCCTGCCGGCCTTTTTGCCCCATTGCGATACGTTTTTCGGGATTGCTCAGAAGCTCATTCAAAATTCTTCCGAGGTTTTCAGCGGTAGGCGGATCGACAATCATGCCGGCGCCGGTTTTTTCGACATAAAATTCAATTGAAGGAACGCGACAACCCAACACGGGGATACCCATGGCCATGAATTCAAAGGGTTTAATCTGCAGGGAATGCCGGAAAGATTCGTTTGGCGTTAAAGAAGAGATTCCAATGGTTGCGGTTTTCAACAAATCCGGGACGGATTCATAGGGTACCGGGGGACGAATTTCCACGACATCATTCAGTTGATTATCATCAATGATCTGTTTCAGACGTGCATCGTAACCATTGGAAGCGCGTCCCACTATCAGGAGTTTTACGTCAGGAAATTCCGGTTTGACAAACGCCATCGATCGGATCATCGTTTCAATCTTGCGGGCGGGAACCAGTTGACCGGGATAAATTATCACCGGATTGCTTTGTCGCCCGACATCGGCTCGTTCACTTCCCCAAAATGAAATGACGGGATAGTTATAGAGTTTCGCAAAACGTTTTTTATAAATGTTGAACCACGGCGCAATGAATATCGTTGCGACGATATAATCCATGAACGCCGAAAAGATCATTTCCATGGCATGGGCAAGAAACGCCGGGACTGTGGTGAGCCATTTCGGGTGCCGGGAAAAGTCGATGAAAAACCAGAAGATTGTTTCATGGGCATCGTAAATGACTTTTCGCCGGTACTTGAATTTCAGAAAAAATGCCGGCGGTAGAAACTCGAATTCGTGAAAATGGTAGAGATCGGCTTTGATCTGCTTTGCCAAGTAGTATGCCTGCCACAATTTTTTAAAAAAACCGCTTTCTGACAGTGGATGATAGTCAACCCCGTATTTCGGATCGGGCGGATTGCAATCCGGCGCGATTAATGAAACCTTCTGATACCTTTTTTTCAGCGATAAGATTTCTTTATAAAAAATACGATCGTCGGTGGGATTGTGCCCCAGAGTAATGTGACAGATGACGGGTGTTTTATCCATAAACATCAGAAGGGTAACAGAGACCTGAGCGAAATGATCTCTTCTTTTTTAAAGAATCGAAAAATGACCAGCAGAACGGGAAAAGAGATGATCATTAACAGGCGAATGGTAAATGTAAAATGAAAAATGTAATTGGAAAATCCGAAAGTCAGTGCCAGCCCGATCAGCAGAAAAAACCGAAAATAATCGTAAGGCACTTTAAACAGGCGCTGAGAGACAAAATGCGTGCAGGTGGCCTGAACCAGATAACCGATTGTAGCGGCGACTGCAGATCCCACAATTCCCCAAATCGGGATCAGAAGGATATTGGCAATGATGTTTGTTGCTGCGGCGATAACGGTGATATAAGCGAGGTAACGGGTTTTTTTCTCAAAATACACACCCGGAAGAAAAACCAGGTTGATTCCCTGAAATACATAGCCTAATAATATCCAGGGCACCATTGTCCGGCAACCAACATATTCGGGACCGATGAGATAAACATTACCGATGTGAAAACCCACAATTTCCTTCATCAGAAGTGTCAATGTAACCCAGAAAGAGAGAGTTACCAGGGTGAAATATTTCAGAATGCGCGCAAATAACTTTTTTGATTCATCGGAAGGACCGGCTTTCAGAAAGAAGGGCTGCCAGGCATAGAAAAATGCCGTGGATACGAGCAGCATGAAAATGCCAAGCTTGTAACCGGCGCTGAAAACACCCACGGCTGCCAGGTCCAGGTAATGTTCAACCAAGTAGCGGTTGACCATCTCCATGGCGGCAGTGGCAAGACCGACGGGAATGAAGGGCAAACCAAAGAGAAGTAAATCTTTGGCCAGTGCACCGTGAAAATTAAGAGACATCCGCCGGATAACCAGTATATAGAGAATAACGGCGGTTAAAGCCGATGCGATCATATTGCTCTGGAAAATTCCGATCACACCCACTTTGCGGATGGCGATTAAATAGATATTCAGGCCCAGGGTTATCAGGACATTGATGAACCGGACACCGAGAAATGCCAGCGGTTTTCCTTCCATGCGCAGAAGCGCAAAAGGAACCCTTGAAATACAGTCGAAAAAGAGGATGACAATGGCGTATTTCATCAAGGTGGCGGATGAATTGCCGGGAATCAGCAGATTGCTCAGCGGCCGGTGTATCCCGTACAAAACCAGTGATAAAACCAGACTGCTGGCGATTGTCATCCAGAGGGCGGTTGAAAGTACCTGGTTGGGACGCAACCGGAATTCATTATCTTCGTAGTTCCGCATAAAGGCGGAATCGAGACCATAATTATAGATATAATTCATAAATGCCGTGAAAGCGAACACCAGGACTGCCAGTCCGTAATCAGCAGGCGCTAACACATTTGTATAAACCGGTAAAAGCAAAAAAGTGATGAAGCGGGTTGCCACGGTGCCGAACCCGTAAACGAGTGTCTGTTTGGTCAGTGAACGGATATTGGCAGTCATACAGCTCCGGATCAGAATCTTTTTTCCATGGCTTTGCGGATCATATTCCGGCTGCCGAAATGCTCTTTGAAAAGGATAAGGGATTTGCTTGGTGTCAGAGGATTCTCCGCCAGCGGCAGTTGTGAGACGCCGAAATCGAGGTAACGAAATCCCTCCGAATGCGCCCAACGCATGGTTTCCCAGATTTGCAGCGATGCCGGTTGCAGATTTGTATAACTGTCGTCGATCATATTGTAAAAGATGATGACGACCTGTTTATTGGCTGTAAAATTCAGAGTGCCGCCGATGGGTTTGTCTTTGTAATAGCACATCAACAGGTTCAGCTGTCCCGGGAACAACCGGTCGAGTTTGATAAGTTCCTCCAGTGAATGAGTCGGTTTAACGCCGTGTTTGGCTTTATTGCGTACCAAAATCGGATAGTACTCTTCGTAATTTTTATTCCATTCCAGTCGCAAATCAGAATCATTAAGCAAATTACGGACATAGCGGCGTTTGCGCTTGCTCATCCGGTTGAAGACATCTTCTTCCGTTCCGGACAGGTCGATAAAACTGGAGATATAATCTTCCACGGAATGATATTTTCGCCATAGTTGAGCGTATTCCATGGTCTCGTCGTAGTGTTTAAAGTAGAGCGCCGGTGTGGGAACAAAAAATACGCGTTTAAATTTCTGTTGTTGACAATAGGACTCAAAGATTTCAAGAATTTTATCCGCTTCACCGTAGCCCAATTGTCTGAAAACAAAACCGCCGTAACTGGCGCCGGGGTGAGAGTGCAGGATTTTTTCGCCCTCGATAATTCTCTCCGCCGCCGGGAAGAGAGCAATTATTCTGTTCTTCTTTTTAAATATTAACGAATGATCGTCGAAAGTTCGACCAATATGGTAAGTTAAAAAATTGCGGTAATGAAACAGGTTACCGTTGTTGGATTCATTGACAAAGCGATCCCATTCTTTTTGGTAGTCCGGATTATATCGAATGATTTGCACGTAATATACTCCTTGGTTTGCTGCGGAAATTAGCGTTTATGCTGTTTATTTGCAACAGATGGACAGACAATAATAGTTGCAATTATTTAAAGAAGTATCAATGTGAGTCGCTGGACCTCAGGGTTACATCAATTACCGTTCAATCGGTATGTCCACCAGTTTAGCCGAAACGCCGGCCAGCAGGTTTAATTTTCGGACAAGTTCTTCGTGCTTATCCTTGTCCCCGACCATCTCCAGAATAATTGAGCCGACTTCAGAACAATCGTCAAGAACTCCCTCGTGAAGACCGAGGCGGGTTTTGATCAGACAGCCCCATTCGGTCAGCATTTTTTGGACTGTTACGGCTTCCTTTTTGCGTTTATTAACAACGACAATGACAAAGTTTTTCATTTTTATCCCCCGTTTTTTTATTTACCGGCGGCTTCGACCAGTTTTCGAATGGCAGGTACTACCATTAGTTCAACCTGTCCGCGGGGTTTTGACGCCTTTTCAAAAAGCTTTTGTGAGCCGGACAGATGTTTTGCTTTCAGGCGTTTGTGTTTGCTCAATGCTCTGGCCGCTTCTAATCCAAGTTCGGACAACTCCTTAAGATCTTCGGACATACTTTCGATTTCCCACAGGATTGGTGATTGCTTTATGGTTTCCACCAATAGCGCGTGGTTATCACGCCAGAGTGATAATTGCAGAATCATTTCAGGTGCATCGGGATTTTTCGGATCGGCAATAAATTCATCAACCAGTTTATTGAAATGTCGGGCGGTCATCGATTCAGGCCGGGCGGCATCGACGACACGGGTATAGGGTGATTGTTGCAGGTAGGTTTTGCCCTGATGGTGCCGGGTATATATTTTAACCGGTTCAACCACATCAACAAAGGTTTTCAAAGGCGCTATGTCATGATTATTTGTTAAACGGCGAAGCATCATGTCATAATTGTTTATATGCTGTAAACCGAGCTCTTCAAGATGAAAACTGGTAATCTCAAGCCGGCGGTACATGTCTTCAACATCCTTCACATCACGTGGAGACCACAAGCGTTCGGCAATGGCGGCCGTCCGCGGCCAGATGCGGGAATCAACCGTTTCGTATGTAACCAGTTCACCCCAGCTGGTTGCCTCTCCACCGACAATATTTTTCTGTTCCTCTTCAGATAATGGGGTATCCGCCGGAATCGGATCATTGAGATAATGATATTCAGCCGGTTGAATTAAATCAATGTAGTATCCGTTGGATAGAATTCCCATGTATCCTTTTTGAGCGGATTCGTTC
>QNCV01000004.1 GCA_003645845.1 Fidelibacterota bacterium
ATATAAAGGTGAAAAATTACGATTCACCGACCGTTCATTACTATTCCGGACCGGATACATGTGCTACCGTAAATTATTTGGATTTGTTCACTATTCTGGACTCTCTGGGAATTACCACGAATAACGCGCGGGAATTTCAATGGTGGGTAAATGCAAAAACAGATCAAAGATATCGTCGTTCGGAATCAATTTTCAATTTGGATATTCATGATTTCGCTTTCGTTGAGAATCAAGTCGGGAAGCTTCCCAACAGTTATAAATTCTATCAGAATTATCCCAATCCCTTCAATTCCATAACGACATTAAGGTTTAAACTTCCGAAGACGGAATCGGTTAACCTGATTATTTATAATGTGCTGGGGCAGGAAATACAGACATTAACGGAAGGAATATACTCAGCCGGGGATTATCGTTTTATATGGAGTGGCCGCAACAAGAGCGGCAGGGTGGTAGAATCAGGGATTTATCTGGTGAAATTTAAGGCCGGCAATTATCACCGAATCCGAAAACTGGTATACCTGAAATAGTCAATTTCCACTTTGACGGAAACCTGTCATTTTGATTCCTTTGAAAATTAACCGGATTCTTTAAATTACAGTGCTTTTTGAGCCGCGGTGGCGGAAATATTGAATGTTTCTTGTGAAAAAATGAATGCCAGAGTGGTGAAATTGGTATACACGCTAGGCTTAGGACCTAGTTCCGATTATTCGGATTGTGGGTTCGAGTCCCACCTCTGGTACTAGGTGATTGTGAACTACTGCAAATGCAAATGAATTTGAATGCTGTTTTTTCGCAAAGGGCGAGTTCTATCGAAAGAATCTCTTTGAGAGGCTTTCGCTCGCGGCACATTAACAAACTAATAACAATGATAAAGGAAGTTTAATGAAAGTCACGGTCAATGAAGTTAGCAGTGTTGAGCGGAAAATCCGTGTTGATTACGAATGGAAAGAGGTTGAAAAGTATTATCATCAAACGCTGAACAAATTGCGTAAGGGGTTGAAAGTCGACGGTTTTCGTCCCGGCAAGGTTCCCACGGATATTGCCAAGCGCATTCTTGGACCTCGTCTGAGTTATGAGTTCACTAATGCTGTGATTGAAGGGACCTACCGGGATGTCATTAAAGAACAGAAAATTGAAAATTTCATTGATTTTGCCATCAGCGGAGTTGATTTTGAAGCCGGAAAAATGTTCTTTTATGAGATGACCGTTGAGTTTGATCCGGACATAAAATTGCCGGATTACAAAAAGGGTTTTCCGGTTAAAAAGCCGGTCTATGATCTGGATGATGAGGATGTGGATTTTTATCTTGAGGATATCCGGGAGCGCCACGCCGAGATTTCAGAAGTGACCGAAGGGGCTGAAAAGGGCGACTATCTGATTTGTGATATGCAGGAAACCGATGAAAAGGGCGTGCCTCTGGTAAACCGCAAAGTGACTGACCGGGTAATCAAAATCGGCGAAGGGATATTCGGAGAACCGGGCAGCGAAGGACTGATCGGCGCCAAAGCCGGCGACGAAATTCGGATTCAGTTAAAATCCAAGAAGGGCGAAAAAATCAATTACCTGGTATCGGTTAAACGGGTGGAGAGTCACCGTCTTCCCGAACTGACCGATGATTTTGTTAAAAGTAATTTTAAAACTATTGATACTCACAAAGCTCTGAGGGAAGAGGTTAAAAATTCTTTGCAGAAAGAGTGGGATGAGCGTAGCGAAAAGGAATTTCTGCGTGGAATTACAGAGTACTTTGTAGAAAAGACGAGTTTTGAGATTCCCAAATCACGGATTAACCACTTTCTGGACAATGTTGTTGAAGAAATGAAGGCCAGTAATGACAACAAGGAACTGGATGATCAGCAACTCAGAGAGCAGTACCGTCCTCTTGCTGAGCGTGAAATTCGCTGGTATCTGATTTCAGAAGCAATCGGTCGGGCTGAGAATATTACGGTTACTCAGGAAGATATTGATCGGAAAATTCAGGAGATGGCCGGAGAATATTCCGAGAAATATCGGGAGACTGTTTTAAATTATTACCGGAAGGCTGAAAACCGCTCGCATCTAAAAAATGATATTCAGGATGAAAAAATCTTTGAATATCTGAAAACATTCGTTAAAGTCAAAAAAGAGACAATCAATACAAAAGATTTCAGACATAGAGGTTTATGATGACCATCAAGGATCCAAAAAGTCAGCTGTATATTCCCATGGTAGTTGAACAGACCAGCCGTGGGGAACGGGCTTACGATATTTATTCCCGTTTGCTGAAAGAGCGGATTATTTTTCTGGGTTCTCCGGTGGATGATCATATTGCCAATCTGGTGATTGCCCAGTTGCTCTTTTTACAGGCGGAGGATTCCGAAAAGGATATTTCGGTTTATATCAACAGTCCCGGTGGTGCGGTCACAGCCGGTCTGGCGATATTGGATACGATTCAGTTTATTAAGCCGGATGTGTCGACTATATGCATCGGGCAAGCTTCCAGTATGGCGGCGATATTGCTGGCGGCGGGAACCAGGGGGAAGCGCTATGCCCTGCCGAATTCGAGGGTCATGATCCACCAGCCCATCGGCGGTGTGGAGGGTCAGGCCAGTGACATTCAGATTCACGCCAAAGAAATCGTTAAGATTAAACAGCGCCTGAATATTATTCTTTCAGAATTAACCGGAAAGGCGCTGAAAAAAATCGAGAAGGATACGGATCGCAATTTTTTTATGACGGCGGATGAAGCGGTTGCCTACGGAATTGTGGATGACGTGCTGAAGAAACGCTTAAAAAAATTAAGCGCTTCGTCGTAAAAAAAGCTTGACAAAGGAAAAGTAAATTCTTTACATTCGTTTGTAATGTGGGTTTGTAAGGTTGTATAAAATACATCGTTAGTAAGTTAAGGAGGATTAGCATGGCACGACGTGTCTTGACCTGTTTCTTAATACTGGCAATTCCTTTTTTCGTCTTTGCAGCTAATACGGGAAAAATTGCCGGTATTTGTACGGACAAAGAGAGCGGAAAGCCCCTGATGGGTGTAAATATCGTTGTCAAAGGCACCATGTACGGGGCCGCATCAGGTTCTGATGGACGATTTTTTATTTTCAATGTTCCTCCGGGAATATATGATGTGGAAGCCAGTTACATTGGTTATGCGAAAATGATAATTGAAGGGGTTCGGATTACAACCGATATGACGACGGATGTCAATTTTCCGTTATCATCGGAGACTATTCAGGGAGAAGAAGTTGTTGTCGTTGCTGAACGCCCTTTGATCGAAGCTAAATCTACCAATGAGCGTCGTGTTATCCGCTCAGAGGACCTCGAGAATCTGCCGGTTAAGGATGTTCAGGATATCGCCGCACTGCAAACCGGTGCGGTGAAAGTCGGGAATCAGCTCCATATTCGTGGTGGCCGTGTGGAAGAGGTTGCTTATTATGTTGACGGTGTTTATCAGGTGAATGATTACAGCCGTCAGGCTCGCGCCCAGGCCGGGGAAGTCTCCTCTTCGGCAATCGAGGAAATGAATTATCAGGCGGGTGGTTTTGATGCGGAGTATGGCAATGCCACATCTGGATTAATTAACCTGAGTACAAAGATCGGTGGTGACCGCTGGGCTTTTGGCGGAGAAGCCGTAACCGATGAATTCCTTTCCGAATCCGAGGCTTTCCTAAATACCTATTCTTACGGTTATAATCTGTATAATTTTTCAGCCGGTGGTCCGATTACGGATAAAATCCGGGTATATGGAAGTCTCGAGCATAAATTTGAACGTGATCGCCGGACATCTTCAGCGCCTCATCCCGAAGGAACATATATTGGCGACCTCGATGGTGATGGTATTAAAGATTATGATGAATATGAAGTTAAATCAGTATATGGACCGTTGCCGTATAATCAATCATCAACCTGGAGTGGGGTCGGTAATGTTTTCTTAAATCTGCATCCCTTTCGCGTGAAGATTGGCGGTAATTTTACCAAAGAGAAATATCGCGAATATAATCATGATTTTGCCGCTTTCAATCCGGAAAACAATCCGCTTTGGAAAGCATCTACCTATGCGGCATATTCGCGGCTGACCTGGACAATCAGTAATAAGTCTCTGATAAATGCTCAGATCAGTTACTTTATGGATAAATATGCTACTGGTCATCCGAAATATTGGGATGACTTTTTGAAGTACGGGACAAAAGAATGTCCGGCATATCAGTATGCCGAGATTTATCAGGGCGCCGATCCGATTTATGACCCGGCGAACATGACGGCAGCTCAACTGGAGGCCTATAACAAGGCTTTGGCGGATACCAGTAAATACGATTGGTATGAAAAGGATGGCTATGTTTGGCTGATTACCCAACCTTATCTGTACGGGAACGGATATAACGGTCCCAGAACCAGTGATGCCTATGCGGGTTTTTATCCCAATGGTACGATTTCGATCCATAACGATTATCTGAAAAACGAAACCTCCTATCTTGGCGGGAATGTTGATTTTAAGACCCAGCAGGGGAATCATGAAATCAGGATCGGAGGAGAGTATCGGGGGTATACGGTCAGATATTATCGGCTGGGAGCTCCTGAGCGCTTAGCGTCGACCTACATATCGAACAATCCGCCATTAACCGAAACGGATTTCAGTGCCCTGAGCGCCAACAGTACATTGCGTCTCGGAAGTGATACCTACGAAGACTACATTGATAATTACTGGAAACTGGCTTTCAAAAATGCCTATGGTGAAAACATGGGCTACACCTATGACGGCTCTGAGTATATTAATGATAAACTGGAAGACAATCCCGACGGACCTCGTCGCCCGAAAATCGGTGGTATATACATTCAGGATAAACTGGAGTTAAAAGATCTGATTCTCAATCTCGGTCTTCGTTATGACTATATCTCTCCCGGTAATATGAAATTCCGTGACAACACCCAGATTGTTCTGGACAGCCTTGGACAAATATCCGATATGGTTTATAAAAATGAGGATGGCGTGTATGACTCTTATGCGCCGACACCTTTTGACAATGAAGGTCGAAAACAGTTGGTCAGGGCGCCGGATTATAATATTGTCAGTCCGCGACTGGGACTTGCCTTTCCGGTCACTGACAGAACGGTGTTTCATGCTCAGTATGGTAGATATGTGCAGCAGGTTCAGTTGAATCGTCTGTTTATCAGTTATTTGCGGTTTGCGTCGAACCTCCAGCAGGGTAATTATACAATTTCCGGCAACCCGGCGCTTGAACCGGTTAAAACCACCTCCTATGAGCTTGGTTTTAAACAGCAGTTGGGTATGAATTCCAGTATTGATGTGACCATGTATTATAAACAGTTGACCGGATATGTCCAGATTCGTAATGTGACCGGTGCACGCCCGGTTGTTTATGCGACATATGTAAACGGTGATTATGGAACGATTAAAGGATTGTCTTTTTCCTTTAATTTAAGAAGAACCCGTTACATTCAGGCTATGGTCAACTATACATTGCAGTATGCGAACGGTACCGGTTCAACGGCTACCGGTCAGTATAAGATATCCTGGCAAAGCGGTAACTATCCGACATTTACCAGTCCTCTGGATTTTGACCAGCGTCATACCGGTTCGATTATTCTGGATTTCAGAACCACCGAGAAAGATCGGTTGAAACGGATTGGTGCAAATGCAGTATTTTCCTTTGGCAGTGGCCGTCGCTATACGCCTACGGAAATTAACAGTGCTGTTTTTCCGAAGACTGCTGATTCACCGATTGCGGCGTTGAATTCAGGGGTTATGCCCTTTATTTATCAACTGGATTTAAAGTTTGATAAAACTGCGAAATTTGGTAATGTTGATGTGAATTTCTATTTATGGATTCAGAATGCGCTGAACACCAAGAATGTCAGAGATGTTTATGACGGAACCGGATTGCCCGATGAAGACGGCTGGTTCTCAACTCCCGATGGTCAGCAGTGGGCTAACACCTCAACCAACCGGGTTGATCTGTATAAGATGTTTTTAAAGACTCCGTTCAACTATGAGACACCGCGTATAATTCGTTTGGGTGTCAAGTTTGATATTTGAGGTAAAAGGAAAAGGTGAAATTATGAAAGGAACTAACCCTGTTATGAAATCTATCTTAACCTGTTTCCTGATCGTGGGACTAACTTTTCCAATCTTTGGAGCTAGCCCTGATACGAGAGAAAAACTCGCCAAGCCCAATACCCTGGAATATATTCAGTTCGATGCGAATCAAATCCGGGCCTGGGTCGGTAATAATGGTGAGATTGTGAGTTATAATATGACCGGTGATGCCGGTCTGGAGTGGCCGAAAGGAAGCGCCCGTACAGCCGTATTTCAGAGCGGTCTCTGGGTTGCTGGAAAAATAGATGGCGCTGTAGTGACCGCAGCTTGTGAATATTCATCGGAATTCAAGCCTGGGAAAATTATTATGGAACCCGGCTCGGATTCCTATCCTGATAACCCGTCGGATGCGCGATATCAGGTCTGGTCAATAAATGTAGGTGATTCACCGGACCCCACCGATCCGAATTACAACCGGGAATATGCCGGCTGGCCGATTGCCGATGGCGCCCCGGGTCATGACGGTGAATATTTTACTGATGCCAACGGAAACGGTGTCTGGGATTCCGACGAAACATTTGAAGACTATAATGGTGATGGTGTCTACAATGCGCCTGATGGAGACATTACTGAAGGTGAAGATCCACCTCTTTTCATTGGTGATCAGGTGCACTGGAGTGTGTATAATGATCTTGATCCTTCCATGCATTCAAATGTATTCAGCACAAAGCCGATGGGAATCGAAATTCAGACGACTCTCTTTGGTTTCGACCGGGCGGACCCACTGGGAAATGTAATGTTTCTCAAATGGCTGGTGATCAATAAAGGGGGCAACCGGATCGATTCCACCTATATTTCCATGTGGTCGGATCCCGATGTGGGAGATGCCAATGATGACTATGTGGGATGTGACACGGCCCTGAGTGTCGGGTATTGCTACAACGGAGATGCGGTTGACAGCGATTACGGAACATCTCCCCCCTGCGTAGGCTACGACTTTTTCCAGGGACCGATTGTGCCTTCTCCCGGAGATACGGCGCTGGTATCGGGAGTGCAAATACCCGATTATAAAAATTTGCCCATGACCTCTTTTGTCAAATATACAAACAGCAGTACGACGTATCCCGATCCGGAAAACGGTCTTGAGGCGTTTAATTATATGAAAGGATTTACATCTGACGGAACCCCGTGGGTAATGCCGAACGGTGAAACAACCAAGTTCCTCTATCCTGGCGATCCTGTAACCCGGAGCGGTTATACGGAATACGATGATGATACTCCTGCTGATCGTCGTTTTCTGATGAACTCCGGGCCCTTTACCATGGAGCCCTGGACCGATACAAACGGCGACGGGATGCCTCAGGTGGGTGAACCGGGCGTTCAGGAAGTTGTCGGTGCGATTGTAATTGCAGCCGGAACAAACAACTTGAATGCCATTACGGCAATGAAATTCTTTGACAACTATGCTCAGGGCGCCTATGACGCTCAGTTTAATCTGCCCAGCCCGCCTAAACCCAATGTAACTGCTTATGAACTGGACGGACAAATTATACTGGATTGGGAAGAAGGCGCCGAAGCCATTGAAAATTATTCCGTACTGGGTTATAATTTTGAAGGATACAATATCTACCAGGGTGAATCGCCCAACGGTGATTGGAAATTAATTGCTACGTATGATAAGGTTAACGAGACAACGATCATCATGGATTACGGTTTGGATTTAGAGACTGGTTTGATTCTCGAAGGTCCGGTTCAATTTGGAAACAATGCCGGCATTCAACGTCGGATTGATATTCGCAAAGACAGAATCAGGGGGAATATCGATTTGATAAATGGCCGGAAATATTACTATGCTGTAACCAGTTATGCCTATAACGGTGATCGGGCGCCGAAGGCGGTTGAATGTTCAAAAGTGCCTATTACGGTTCGTCCCCATGAACCGGGTGCCGGAAGAGTCCTGCATACGGAAACCGGTGACAAACTCACTGCCACCCAGGCAGATGGCGCCGGACAGGCTACGGTGTATACGACAGTCGTGAACCCCCTTCAATGTACCGGTGATACTTATGCAGTGCGTTTCGCTTACGATTCTGCAGCGACGCAGGGTTACTGGTATATGGGTGCGGTGGATGCCAATGGCGCTATCAGTGATACACTGGCCAGTTCAACGGAGCTGGATTCCTTTACCACCGATGTAATTGATGGTTTTAAATTGACCGTAAAAGATGTATCTTTCGACCCGCCGGTGGTATATTACAAGTATCTCCAGACGTCCAATGTGGAAGGTACAAGAGTCCTTTCCGAGACGTTCCCGGCAATTTATATGGACGATAATGGTGACTGGAGGCTTGATAATGCCTATGGTGGTATAGATTCGATAATATACTACTATGATAATCGGGTTGTAAAAGTTGACACCCTTTATGGACCTGATTATTACTGGGATGATATCAGCCGGGAAGAGGTCGGTGGGTATGCCTATTATACATTGTATAAGACGGTTCAACACGACCTGATCATTGCAGGTAGTGCGTATGATATGTCGAAAAAAACGGCCCTGGCCAGGGATGTTGGCATGGGTGGTGGAATCACCGATCCGGTGATGTTACGTTCCGATTTGGGTTTTTATTTTACAAATGGTGGTTCCCAGGCAATCCGCTGGGCTCAGGCGGGATTTACACCTGTTCTGGATACGATTCCCTTCGAAGTCTGGGATATCGAAAGAAATCAGCAGATTACCATCGGGTATTGGGATATGAACGGCTCCGGCAAATTGTTCGATGACTCAACCAAAACATTTGAAGGCGACTGGATGATTTTTCTCTTTTCCGATTATGACGGAGGAAACGGGAACTATATCGACGGTGATCCAACGAAAGAACTGCAGCCGTTATTGAATAACCCGAACAGCGGATGGCTGGTATACTTTTCTCCCTCCTCTAAATATTCCGTGGGGGATTCCCTGGTATTTTACTTCCTGAATCCGGTAACCGCCGGTGAAGATGAATTCAGGTTTACAATTCCGGCAATTGATTCCACTTTATCGAAAAAAGAGGTTAAAGAACAACTGAAGCAGATCAATGTGTTCCCCAATCCATATTTCGGTTTCAATATTGAGGAAACTGATCCGCTGAATCGTTTTGTGACCTTTACCCATTTACCCGTTGACTACAAGACCACGATTCGGATTTTCAGTCTGGGAGGACAGCTGGTCCGGGTAATCGACCACAGTTCTTCCGGTGATCTGAGCGGAACCACCTTTGAAAAATGGGATCTCCGGAACATGTATGATATTCCGGTTGCAAGCGGAATGTATATTGTCCATATTGAAGTAAAAGGCATCGGCGAGCGGATATTGAAGCTTGCCGTGTTTACGCCTGAAGAACGTTTGGATGTATATTAATTGATAAAAAAAGGGATGGTGTTATGAAAAAGATATTCCCTTATTGGCTGACATTGATGGTCATTGTTGCAATGTTGATTACGCTGAGCTTGGATAGCTATGCCGGCAGTGCACGGCGGCGTGGAACTGCCGGGGCTCAGGAATTATTGATTCCCGTTGGTAGTGTCGGAACGGCATTAGGCGGGTCCTTTACCGCAGCAATTTCTGGTGTGGATGCATTGTACTGGAACCCCGCCGGTGTTGCCAATATCTCAGGAAATGGTGAAGCGATGGTATCTCACATGAAATATATCGGAGATATCAATGTCAATTATCTGGCTGTGACTTCAAAGGTTGGACGCATGGGCGTTTTCGGTGCGTCAATCAAGAGTATCGATTTCGGTGATATTTCAGTTACCACTACTGACAAGCCCGATGGTACTGGTGAATATTATTCGCCTAGGTATTTTGTAATTGGTGGAACATATTCCCGAAAAATGACCGACCGGATTCTGTTCGGTACGAGTTTGAATTTGATCTCTGAGCAGATCATCAATACGACCGCTACAGGAGTAGCTCTGAATGCTGGTGTTCAGTATTCCAGTGGCGAAAAAGGGCTTAAGATGGGCGTTGTTCTTAAGAACCTGGGACCGGATATGAAATTTGATGGTTCCGATCTTGAACAGAATGTTGTATTGCCTGATGCTGAACCGGGCACACGGCAGGAACCTCTCCGGGTAGTCCTCTCAAGCTTCGAATTGCCTACTCAGATGGAACTCGGTATTGCTTATCCTTTGCTATACACCGATTTGATGAACCTGACAGTCGGCGCTTCGTTTCTAAGCGATAATTTTAACTTTGATCAATATCGGGTTGGTGCGGAGCTGGAAGTTTCGAAACTTGCTTATCTGCGCGCCAGCTTTGCTATTGCAGAAGACCCTGAGACGAATAAAATCGTTTCCGGCAATGAGGACTTTATGTGGGGGCCCGGTATCGGCGGCGGTGTTAAAATCGACATCAGTGGTCTGTCCTATCTGAAAATCGATTATGCCTATCGCACAACGGCATATTTTGATAATAATCAATGGTTTAGTATCCGTTTCGGATTCTAATAGAAGAGAAAAAGGAAAACGTTAGTAACGTGTAACAAAAAATGGAGGTATTAATGAAAAACCGTACAATGTTACTGATTGCAGTTTTGCTGCTTGTTTCTGCGATGGCATTCGCAGCGGTTCCTCGCCTGGCTGCCAACAGCGAGGTGTTGCCGGCAAAAGGCAGACTGACAAAGTCGTATCCGGCTATTCAGAAAAGTGTATCGCAGCTGCTCCCCATGGGTGTGCTGGACACAATGATCTGGGTAGATGGCGGAAATACCAACTTCGGTGGTTGGACGGACGATTATTTTGCTGAATATTTCGTTCCATCGACCGATGGTATTCTGCATTCAATCACCTTTAACATGTCAGATCTTCCTGATGTCAGCGGCGGTGGTATGAATGTCTGGATTTACAAAGCAAATTACAGCTGGCCGGAGATCAGCACTGTAGACATTGCTGATGGTGGCAATGCCTGGCTGGGATATTATGACACCGGCACCGGCCCTCAGGCCTTCGGCACCGAAGCCGAATGGCACGGCGGCTGGATCGACAGCCTGGATGAAGCCATTCCGGGAAAAATCTACGACCCATTGGGAGAGAAAGTCTGGCCGATGTTCGGCGCCGGTACCGTGGCTTTGGAACCGACCCCTGATGATAAAGGCTTCTTTACGGTAAACCTGATTGATTTAGGTTCCGAATATAATTTCAGTATGGGTGACACATTCCTGGTTGTTATTCAGTTTAGCGGTTTCCCGGATGGCGCTGACGGCGCCGAGTACCGGATGGGTTTTCTGTCTGGTAAGGGTGCTATTGAGCCTCAGCCCGGTCTGAAGTTCTACAATGTTACCGGTAATGAAGGTACCAATGGTCGTCTCGGTTACGGCGATTACGGCTGGTACATTCGTTCCTACATCTGGGATTGGCGTTGTAACGTCGAATATACCGGCGACCGTGGTCCGGTATTTGTCGATTACACCGAAGTTTTAACCACTACCGAAACAACACCACAGACGGTTGAAGCAATTGTAACCGACGATAATCCCAGTGGCGGTGACGCCGGTGTTGCCAGTGTCGACCTGATTTACTCAGTCGATGGCGGTGAAGAAGCAACCGTTGCTATGACCAATACTTCGGGTGATCTCTGGACCGGTGATATTCCCGGTCAGGTTCCCGGTTCGGTCATTACATATCATCTGAAAGCCACCGATGTCAATGGTCTGGAAACCTCAACTCTCTCGGTGACCTACCAGATTTTCGAGGTTACCCAGCAGACCCTGTTCATCTATGACGATGCCACACTCTATGGCCTGGAATGGTACTACTGGTATGGCGCCGATCCAAATGCTGCCTTCCTGTATGACGAATGGTATGGCGGCTGGGGACATGTCAGCGCCGATCTGCTGGAAAATTATGAAGTTGTCGTTCATATTATGGGTGGAGGACCTCTGGCTCAGAATTATAACCCCGGTCCAATGTACAAAGCCTGGTTAGACGGCGCTGCGGCTGACGGTGAAACCCGGAAACTGTTCCTGGAAGGTCAGGACTATGGTTTTATTTCCGGATATAATGACACGACATTTGTCGATGGTACTTTTGAAAAAGATTACCTTGGTATAGAGACTCTTGGACCGCAGGATATCAACTATGACGGTACGGCTGCCTCGTATCAGTCTCCCTATCGTGTCGATGCCGTTGACGGTAATGAATTGAGCGGCGGCTATGCTGCTTTCTGTGGCGACAGCGTTGTGTTGTTCTATGATCCGGCAAACGAACTTGGATACAACAACTGGATTGATAACCTGACACCGGCTTCCGGTGCGATTGTTGATTTCACAGATCCGAACAACAGCGATGCTGCTGTCGGTATCCACAATTCCGGTGATAACTTTAAGACCGTCTTCTGGACAATTGACCACATTGCCTTGTCCTTCTATGATCCGGCTGATACCGCCAGTATGTATCATTGGGGTCTGACCGACGTTGGCAACCTGCTCGGCAATGCCCTGACATGGTTTGGCGCTCCGGTGAACAGTGTCGAAGTCGTTGATCTTCCTTCGAAATTCGCACTGAATCAGAACTATCCTAACCCGTTCAACCCGACAACCTCGATCAGCTACTCGATTCCGAGAGACGAGTTTGTCCGTCTTTCTGTTTACAACATGCTGGGACAGAAAGTCCGTACGCTCGTAAGCACCCGTCAGATGGGTAATACCTATCGGGTTACCTGGGATGGTAAAGATGACAACGGTTATGAAGTACCAAGTGGTGTTTATTTCTACAATATTCAGGCCGGTAATTTCACTTCTACAAAGAAGATGGTCCTGATGAAATAATCCATTTCTTCAAATCGGATATGGAAAGGGCGATTTATTTTCGCCCTTTCTTTTTTTCTATTGGTTTTTTTTTAAATAACAATTATAATGCTCAATGTATGTGTGGGAGAATATAGGTCGTTATAAAGCGGTTTCGTCCGGTTTTTTGTTATGAGTTAGAAAAAGGGAATTTTATGCACAGGATGATTTTGTGGGTATTTGGAGCATTCCTCTTGTTATCGCTGGGTCTGTCCGCAGCGCAGATTGAGGGATTTGTTTTTGATAAAAGTACCGGTAAACCATTAGCAAGAGTCAATATTATTGTAAAAGCGAAGGAAACCGGCACGGTCACCGATGCTCACGGGCATTTTATTATTATGGGCGCCCTGAATGAAACCGATTCACTTATTGTGTCGCATATCGGGTTTCAAAAAATCACCCTTTCCGTAAATGATTTGCAAAAGGGTCCAAAAATCTTTCTGGAACCAGTGTCGATTATTATGAAAGGTGTGAAAGTCGAAGGTGTCTATCAGAAGTATCAGATGGACACCCCTGTGGATATTCAGATTATTGATAAAGGGCTAATCGTTGAGCGGGCGCCAGGTAATCTTGGAGAATTGCTGAGAATGGAGCCGGCTATTCAGGTTCAGAGCAGCTCGCCCGGATATCAGACAGTGTCGATACGCGGTTCGAATCCCGAGCAGGTATTAGTGTTATATGATGGAATTCCTATCAGAAGCGCCGCAGATGACATTGCCGATATTTCCTGGATTGATGTGAATGATATCGGCGAAGTTCAGGTATTGAAAAGCGGGCAGAGCGTCATGTTCGGTGAGGGTGCAATTGGGGGAGTGTTAAATTTACGGTCCGGTTTTGACTCGGATTACCGCATGAGATTTACGGCAAGGCTGGGCAATTATGCGACTAAGGATGCCTATGTTTCCCTGAGAAAAAATTTTGGAAGATGGCAGAATCAGTACAGTTTGAGCATAAAAACGGCGAACTATATTGATGATAAACTGTATGATGATATTTCCACCGCTTCGGCATTTCATAATTTTCGTTCGACCTATACATTTTCAAATACCGGGAATCTGACGTTCCGGGGAATGTTTATGGACCGGTTCCTGTCAGTTATTCATAGTCTTGATGAAACCGATGATCAACGAAAAATTGCTTCATTGCAGTATGACGGACCATTTCTGGGTGCGGATCACTTTTTGATTCAGGTGCTTTACCGTCAATATTCTACGAAGTATCTGAATTTTGTGCCCTATATGCCGACACGTCCCCAGGATCGCTTTGAAAAGACAGCCATCGATGATGAAGTGCAAGGATTAAAGATTGAACAGACAATTAAACGGAATAATTTGAATATCAGTTACGGAATTCAGTATCTCGATGCGCTGTTTGAGTCCGAACTGACTCTGGATTTTATCATGCCAACCAGTTTTGAATTTATTCGGGACAACCGAACCCTTCAGCGGGAATCGGTGGGCGCCTATAATGTTATGAAGTACTTAACGGATACCGGATCGGAAATATTTCCGGTTCTGGACTGGAGCTGGAGTCTCCGCTATGATTATGCATACACAGAAAGATCCTTTGAAAACCCGTTGATTTATTATGTGGATGATAAATATGACACTGATTTATATCGGGCTCTGAATTATAAGATTGGTCTGGAAACCCGTGGAAAAACAGCCAACAGCAGTTATCGAATCTTTGTTAATAACGGCGCCAATGTTCGTTTTCCGTCACTCTATGATATTTATCTGAATGATATCTCAAAATTAATCGCTTATCAGGATTCCAGCATCTCTCCCGAACGAGTGATTTCTTCTGAATTCGGCACGACATGGTCACATAATATTGATCGATTTGGCGTGTTTTTTAACAAAATGGAAGCCAAATTAAGCATCTTCAGTAATCACTATATCTCGAAAATATATTATATGCCGGTTATCGGTGCGTTACCGGTGGCAATTAACTGGGGAAAAGATGCTGTAATCAGTGGCGCTGAACTGAATTTTAGCACAAATATTTTTGCAGATAGACTCGTACTGCAAATGGGTGGTATGGTGCTAAATATTTCGGATACTTGGTTATTTCCCAACAAACCGACGACGAAATATCAGGCGGATCTGAGTTACAATTATAAACGACTCAGTTGCCGTTTCAACGGTTTCTTTGAAGGGCAGCAGACCGGGCTGGCCCGTTTACCGGGGGGGCAAACCTTTTTTCAGGATCTGAGTGAGCGGGCTGATATGAATATTTATCTGAATTATCGATTTGTCTTCTCTCGTCTGGATATTCTTTGCGGATTGACGATGACGAATGTATTTTCCAATGAAAACAGCGGGTTAATTTACAGTTACCTTAACCGGATTCGAACCCTTCAATTGAATCTGACTGTGGGGATTAAATGATGACAGGAATGTATGTTTATCGAAGATCAATCGTTAGTATATTAATTCTGTTTTTGTTGAGTCTAATATTCGGTTTTTATACCTGCACCGATATGTTCAGATCGGATATTGTCCCGCCGGCCGCGTTTATCGTCAGTCCGCTGGATGGCGCTTACGGGTTGCAGGGAACGGTTCCTATTCAAATAAAACTCTACGATAACAGCGCCATTGAATATGTTGATTTTTATATTGATAATGTAAAAATCGCCCGGCTTAAGCGGAAACCATTCACTTATTATTGGAATACGAATTTCTGGAATTCAACCATTGATCATCGGATTTATATCGAAGCTTTTGACGAATATGGAAACAGTGCTTTTTCAGATGTTATTGAGGTGTCTGTGGCCCTGGGCGCATTGACGGGGCCGGTGAATACTTATCCGGGGAATGATGCCCTGATATCTTCCGAAAATCTGACATTGCATTGGAAAGGGCAGAAAAATGCTTCATTGTACCACATTGAAATCAGTACCGCTCCGGATATGTCGGAACCGGTGATAACCGAACAGACTGCCGACACCAGCTATCAGCTGACACTGGAAAGGAATCAGTATTATTTTCGGGTACGCGCTGAGATTTCGATTGATGATACGACTCAATATTTTACCGCTTATAGTGAGGTTCATCGTTTCTTTATCGGTGAGCGAATTTTTATTCAGCATCTTGAAGGTGAAGCGTCGGAATGGGGTGAATACATCTTTCAGAACCCCGATTCGTCATATCGGATTGTAGCCACGAAACGAATATATTTATCCGGTGGAACCCGTTATCGCCTGTTGATTAAGGATTTAGATATCCTTGGAAATCTTCGCCGGCAGGATGAATATTACTTCTTCCAGAAACCCTATGCCGCAGCCCAGATTGATAATAACATCGTTCTGGCAAGTTATAATCTGTTTAATAAGGCCATCTGGATGAGTATTGACACAAGTGGTACCATTCTCTGGCAGAATGTCCTTGAAGAGGACAGCCGGGCTAAAGCGCTGACGACTGGCAGTTCCGGAGATATCTATACAATTGCGGAAAAGCTGACTTCGGGAGACAGTCTTTCGGTGAATTTGATACAGATGGGGACGGACGGTACGATTTTCTACGACCGTCAGTTATTTATGTATCCGAGAGGGCAGTTTGATACTCACTGGGACATTGTTGAAAATTCATCGGGTAATTTCTTTCTGGCCGGAGACCGGGGGTTGATAATGCATCTCTATGAAGTAACCGCCGGTGGAGATATTATTCAGCAGCATACCTATGATGAATCATCAAAATATCAGCTGGTATCTCTGGAGAATAGTGATTATGGAGAAATCCTGATTATTGCCAATCAACTCTTTGGAAATGTAGGGTCTTATAATGACCAGTTGTACAATGTTGACAATAGCGATGGAGTTATTCTGCATGTCGATGCCAGTGGCAATCTGGTCGGCCGTGATCTGTTTGACGGAAGCGGACTTGAGATGATTGTATCGGTAAAGAAAACATCGGACGGCGGTTTTATATTGTCCGGAAGTACGGATTCCCGGCGATTCGGTTTAAATGATATTTGGGTCAGTCGCTTGAACGGGGATTTTTCGGAGCAATGGTCATGCTATTACGGCAAGACAATGAACAATTTCGGCGCCGGGATATGCGAGACTTTTGATGGAGGGTATATCTTCACCGGGACAATCACCAGTTATACATCGGGTGTGAATGCCGATATTATATGTGTCAAGACTGATGAGAACGGTCGGACGATTCGAAACTGGTTTTTAGAATAACTAAAAAGGGCGCTGAGTATCAGCGCCCTTTTTCATAATCTCATTATCCTATTTTAATAGAATTACTTTTTGGCGATGGGTTTTATTGTCGAAAGCCATCGTTATGATATAAACACCGGATGGTAATGGGCGTCCCTGTCCGGTTTGTCCGTTCCAGTGCAGTGTGTAGACGCCGGGTTGGGCATATTCAACATTTTGGTTGTAGACCTCTTTGCCGAGAATATCGTATATAGCCATTTTTACCTGACCCGGGCGGGGAATTTCGAAAGGTAACGATACGGTGGGATTAAAAGGGTTCGGGTAGGCATTGTTTAATTTAAAGGTCGTCGGCAGGCTTTCCAAATTAGCAATACCGGTAGCGGCATCATCGGTGAGGACTTCCACCAGATCGATAAGGACACCCAGGCGCGGCGATACGCTTTGGTCATTTGATTTCAGACGAAAGCGGATACTGACAGGCTCGTGACCGGCGCCGCAGTAAGGGGTCAGATCGAAGGTATACTCCGTCCAAAATGCCAGTGCTGTTCCATAAAAACTCTTCAGAACTGTCCAATCACCGTTGCCTTCTTTAACTTCAAAAAAGACCGTATCGCCATTGTCTTCAAACCACTGTACGATCGAGAATCGGATGTTGGCGATATTGCGGGATACAAAATTCAGCTGATTTTTCAGATAGATACTGACATTCTGATTGGTCGGATATCTGACACCGTCTCCGGAAGCCAAACAAGCAATTCCATTCTGGATAGAACTTGGATCAATATATTGTTGCCAGACTCCCTCCGATTCCCAGCGGTCCAGGGGTTTTTCAAAATCGTCAATGACTACCTGTTGGAGAACCTTGAAAGAGAAGTATCCGGTTTCCGGAAAGCGTCCGAAGTTCGGCGTGGCTCCATTGTCCCTGAAGGTAAAGAAGTACCGTAGCGAATCACCGTCGTTCAGCGCAGAGCTCAGGCTGAATTCACCGCCCCAGACATGCTCACCTCTGTAACTCAGGAGGGTACTGTCTTTAACAGAGGATTCGCTGAGATAGTGGACATAAACGGTGTTCGTATCCACCGAAATATTGTCCTCAATATATATGGATACAGGATAAGGACCCAGTTTGTCGATTGTATCAATGGGTAATACCTTTTCGGTGGCAATCGGAGTAATGGTATCGGGGCCGGAATAGAAAGTATGTTTAATGGCGCTGTTATAGCGTCCGTCATCGAGTTTGAAAAACGGATAATAGGTGATGTTCGCCGAGCTGGTTGTAATCGCCGGAATGTCGGCGGTATATGTGCCGTCGCCGACGTCACTCATTTCCAGAAAGTTCCATTCGCCGTCATCGTAACGATACCAGAGTTGAGCGATACTGATTGTGCCGTCGGTTGCAGGGGTTGCCGTGACCGTGAAGGGACCGGTATATTCGGTATTCCGCAATTTTGTGATATTAATCTGAATATTATTCAGGTGGTTGATGATATCATGCATGGCCTGAATCCGGATAGATGTGTCGGTAATGGCTTCATAGCCACCAAAAGCGAAGTATACTGTCCGGAAAGGATCGTCAGCTGCAACCGCACCGCTGTTGCCATTTCCGTATTGCAGGATCGAATAGCCATTGCCGGTGGCGGAAATTTCCGACGGGTAAGAACTGGTCGCCCGCCCAGGTTGTAAAAATTTGAACTGATCAAAACCGGAAAAGAGAGAGACGCCCGGTGATACGTAGATCGGGCTTGTACCGCCGTCATCAGAGATATAGACTGAAGACAGGTAGGTTTCATACCAGCTTTTAGATGCTCCGCCACTCCTTTCATAGGTATTGTTGCCACCTTCATCACACATATCCCAGCCGATGTCCTGGCCTGAAAGGAAAAGCCGTCCGCCATTTTCCAGGTAGTATTGCAGTACGGCACGATCATCTTCTTCCAGTGACGGGAATGCCCATTCACAGCCCCAGACAACAATAGGAAATTTGATGATCAGGGAACTGTCCACCGGT
The DNA here is from genome assembly GCA_003645845.1 of Fidelibacterota bacterium. GTDB lineage: Bacteria > Fidelibacterota > UBA2242 > UBA2242 > UBA2242 > B118-G9. The sequence goes on from QNCV01000004.1 coordinate 19,044, forward strand.
GCGGTGCGGTAATAGTGCATATAGGCGATCCCCAGCTTCTCGAATGCATCGAAGTAGTAACTGCCGATATCCATATCATCCACATCCTCGACAAACAGCACCTCGGTATGGACCGGGATATCGACTTTAAATGTGTCGCTGAAAGCCGTGTTTTGAAGAACAATCATGACCGGAATATTCTTTGGTGGCAGATTTTCGCCAACATGAATGACAAGTGGATTATCCCTGTTTATGTTATCATACGGATAGTCCTGCATGCCAAAAATGGTATCGATGACCACGCTTTGGATCACATTACTAATGGCAGGGTCATCGGAAATAACTTTTGCCGTAACCTGGCTGGCCCCTGCCCAGCGGTTTTCGATATGCAGGATTATGTTAATGTCTTCACCGGGATCGATTAAACCGTTACCATTACCGGCGGGATCACTGAATTCGACATAATTGATTTTGAGCTTTGGTTTGGGGGTGACCGATTCGGTCAGAGCTCTCAGGGCATTTACACGACCGGCACCCAGCTGTCCGATATAGTCCGGATTCTCCGCGTCAATATTATCGGCCGTTCCGATCAATTGGAAATAAGCCTGAACATTCGTCCATTCAGGATGCTGTGATCGTATCAAACCGAGCAAACCGGCAGCTACCGGAGATGCCATCGATGTGCCGCTATAGGGATTATAGAGACTGTTATTATTTAAATCATTAGCCGGTGTGGTGCTCCAGAGACCGGGATTATGATCACCTCCCGGTGCGCAGACCGTGACAAAATCACCAAAGTTGGAATACCAGGCTTTGACATCATAGGGATCAACCGCGCCAACGCTAATACACCAGGGTACTTTTGATAACGGATCAAATATATCACTCTCGTCGTTTCCGGCGGAAGTCAGGACACAGACATCATTCAGAAACGCATATTCGGCACCGTCAAGGACAACCGCACTGTTACCATAGCTGAGTGAAGCCACTTTTGCGCCGTTGTCAGCCGCGTATATAAATCCACGGGCCATATCCGTTGAGCGACCATATCCATCACCATTAGAATCAGCCCAGCCAATCCGGGCGGTCATGATGCGACAGCCCCAGCCGATACTGGCAATTCCGACCCCGTTATTGGTGGCGCCGGCGGCCAGACCGGAACAATGCGTACCATGTCCATTAACATCGGCCAGGTTATTGTCTTCAGTGCTTCCGTCTTCACCCGGCCAGAGATCGTCGACGCCATCGACAAAATCCCATCCGTGAAAATCATCGATGAAGCCGTTTCCGTCATCGTCAACATTGTTGGAATCCGCTGCCGTAAGAACGCCGTCGCCATCGATATCCTCACCGGGGTTCAGCCACAACACATCTTTCAGGTCCGGGTGTCTGTATTCGATACCCGAATCAATAATACAAATAGCTACACTGGAATCACCTTTAGCAACATCCCAGGCCGCCGGAGCATTCATCTGGGGCAGATGAGTCAGATCTGCCCACATCGGATCGTTGGGGATTATGTCCTGAGGAATAAGATAGACCGGTTCGGCATATTCCACATTGGGATCATTATTGAGTTCCCGACAGAGATCCGGAATATTTTCGGTGATGTTGACCCTGACAGTATAGATACGGTTTACGCCGGATATTTCTGCTGCTTTCAGCGATTTTGCCATGCCGGTCTGCCTGAATAGCGGTTGAATGGCTTCTTGCATCCCCTTAGCCAGGCTGATACGGTTATTTAATGCTTTGATGCTTGAAACATCCACATTTTTATTAACCGTTTTAACGACAACTTTACCGGGTTCGTATTTATAACGTGTCTTCCGGTTGTAAGGTCTGGCATTAATCAGAGAAATAATCAACGCAATTAAAAAGACAACACGAGTTACAGCTTTCATCATGGTTACCTCATTTTTCATGAAATTTAAGCAATCCGCTAAAAAAAACAAGATACTATCCCTGCATGTGACTACAATCAAAAGAGTGAAAATATTTTACCAATCATGACCTATTTCAAGAGAATGCACTTCCTTGTTTCCAGAAAATTACCCGCCCGAATACGATAGAAATAGATTCCGCTCGGATATCGGTAGGCATTCCACTGAATGTGGTAATATCCGGCGTCCTGATGTTTATTGATCAATGTCTCAACCAATTGACCATTGTAATTATAAATAGTGATTTTCACCAATTCACTTTTTGGCAACTGATATGAAATAGTCGTTGTCGGATTGAAGGGATTCGGATAGTTTTGGTTCAGTTTCCATTCGGTTGGTAAATCCGTCGGCGCCTTCCGGGTGTCAATCGCAACCGCCGCTTCCGGATAGATTTCGACATCATCGATGATCATGCCGGCACCGCCCCCGGTGGAATCGCTTTCAAAACGGAACCGGAACCAGGCTTTTTCAGCGCCCTGATCAATCAGTGATTTCAGGTCAATTTCATACTGTTGCCAGTTTGCATTAACGCCGGTAAAGGTTTGGAAAGTGGTCCAGTTCAAACTGTCGCTGCTCATTTCAGCATAGGCAAAATCCTTGTCCTGTTCGATCTGGTAAATAGCCCAGTAACGAACGGTGGCATAATCCACCTGCGTTAAGTCAATTCCCGGTTTAAAAACCATGCTGGCATTCATATTATTTGGATAGGGAACTCCGCCGCCGTTGCACTGGGCCGACCACATTCCGGCATGCCGATCAATAATGTTATTCCTTAACCAGCCCGGTTCCATTTCCCAGAATCCGTAATCACTTTCAAATCCATCGATATAAGTACCGACATTCAGTGATAGATCGGCCGCATTATTATAATCGTTATAATCGCTTGGAATATTGATTAATTTGACGGACAAGGAGAATTCGGCGGGCTCCGTAAACATGATCGGCTTGAACATGGCGATTCCACTGCTCTGTGAGACAATCTGTGCAACCGTGGATGTATCACGGTAAAGTTCGGTGCCATTATCATCGAGAACGCAAACCGCTTCAACATTGTTTTCATCATTCGCTCCCTCGTTGGCAATCTCGACGCCAAACTGAAGATTGCTCAGAATGAAAAAGGAGGGATAAGGTAGCCAGACATCTTTAACTGCAAGATCGTGTTCGGGTTTTGACAAGTTTAAATTGCAAAGCACGGTCTGAGATGAAATGTTGCTTGGATTATTAATCAGAAAACGGATGATGCCGTGGTATTCGCCCGGCCGGTAATCACGGGTTTCCACCGTGACCGTCACTTCGGCACTGTCTCCGGATTCAATCATTCCGCTGCCATTACCAAGTGTCAGCCACGGCGCGATTTCGGTACCATCACCAAAAAGGTCCATGGACCGCTGATCGTCACCATGGTCTTCAAAAATTGTTGTTTCTCCGTCTTTGATATAAATGTCATCGATCAGAAAACCGATCAACTCCGGTTCATCCGGCGTGCTATGTCCCTGATCAGATGCCATTGCCCAGCGGATGATGACAGAGCTCGTTTTATAGGCTGACAGATCAAATTGGGCATTAACCCACCCGTCACTGAACCCGGCCCAGCCGGGAATTCCGTAACCCATATTCCAGCCCTGTTCCGGGTGTCCAAAACTCCACAGGTCACTACAGGTATATGCCGGCATCGCTGGTGTTATTACGGAGAAGTTTTCACCGCTATCGGTGGATATCCAGACATTGCAGCCGTCCCAGCCATCATAGCCGTCTGTGGCTCCGGCAGGGTTCTCCAGGGCCCAGAGTGTCATGAAATCAAGGACCGGATTGGTACTGTTGCTCAGGTCGATAACCGGGGTCTGGAGGTACTGCAGCCAGCCGTCATTATAACCGCCCAGATCAGGATCGGCACACCACCAGGATTTGCCGTTGTACGCATGGGCTGTATCGGTATGCCAGACCAGTGGTATAGAGTAATCACAACCGGAAAATTCCAGGGTGCCGGTGCCGGTGTTTTTTACGAAAAAACTCTGGGTTTCTGTATCTCCGACTGTTAAATCGAAATTCAATTCGTCTTTAGATGTTGCCAGAGACGGACTTTCTATGTAGGATTCGAAAATAAAGGGGGTGTATGATCCCATACCACTGTCGCCCCATTTGATGCGGAAGTAACCATTTTCACCCCAGTCAGGTCCCCAGCTGTTTTTTACAATCCAGCATTCCAGGGCATCGTTCCAACCCACAA
>QNCV01000005.1 GCA_003645845.1 Fidelibacterota bacterium
CGGGGGCGTTTCAAGACAGAGCTATTTATGTATGGCGTTGCAATAGGCGTGAATTTTGGACGGATTTACCGGCGCCTGAAGACAAAAAATGGGATAGATTTGCATTATTTATCCGGGATTACGTGTTTATATGCTAAAATATCCGGACGTCTACAAAACTTAATTGATTATATCAGTCATTGGATGCTAAATCGACATTATCGATTTAATATTGCGCGATTTATGATTTATGGTTTTTAGACAGGACTCAATGATATAACCACTATTTTTTGTGGGGTGGCCAACAAAATAATTCAATTCCCTTTGACATTTAGATAAATTTATCTTATAATGTAACCGATGACGGGTAATTTTAAAAAAGGGAGGAACAATGAAAACCTGGATTCTTATTGCTTTATTGGCTGGTGTTGTTGCTTTGCTGTTGGGTATTATCACTCAACTTGTCGGCAGTGCAATCATTATTTCCGCTGCCGGGTGGAACAACTTTTCACAAACCTTGATATTACTTGCGATTGGGTTGGGAGTATTTGACTACTTCAGTAAAAAATAGTCAAATACAACAGTTTCTTAACGGGCAGGTCTGGTACCTGTCCGTTTTTTATACGGTTATCCAGACCTTACGATTGCGGGGACCGTCAAACTCACAGAAATAAATTCCCTGCCAGGTTCCCAGTATAAGTCTTCCGTTTTCGACAATTACCTGAGTAGAATTCCCCATGAGTGACGCTTTAATATGGGCATCGGAATTTCCCTCAATATGTCGGTAATTATCATGGGCGGGTATTATTTCACCCAATTTTCTCAGAATATCCGCCTTAACATCGGGGTCGGCGTTTTCATTGATTGTAATGCCGGCAGTAGTATGGGGACAGAATATTGTACAGATACCATGCTGAATATTATTATTCCTGATAAAGTTTCTGACATGCTCTGTGATATCCTGAAGTTCACTGTGATGTTTCGTAATAATCGGAATTTCAACCATTGGACTGCTCCCTATGTTTTACGCTCTTTTTTTCGGGCTGACGGAAACAGGACATTATTCAGTATAAGCCTATAACCCGGTGAGTTTTTATGCAATTCCAGCCGCGTCGGCGGATCACCCACAAAGTGGCGGTAATCTTCCGGGTCATGTCCGCCAAGAAATGTAAATGTTCCTTTTCCGTAGTTGCCATGTATATATTTTACCTGTTCTCCTCCTTCGACTTCACCCAATATTACGACCGGTTTTTTAATCTTATCCCTTTTGAAACCAGTCGTCTGTCCCATAAATCCTTTGACCGTACCCACATGATCCTGAGTCAACATCGTCGGCACCGGATCGTACTTTGCCGAAAATTCAAAGAGTGCGAAATAGTCGGCTTCGGCGCCCGGCGTAACCGCCTGAAAACTGGGTGGGTAGTCAATATCCGAGTACTCATAGATCATCGGATCGGTGTATAATTTAAAGTCCGTAAAAGCCAGTGTTTTTGAATAGTCTAACTTTTCCTGGGCTTTCGGGTCCACGGGATCACCATCAAACACCGATGCAACGATATCCACATTTTCCGCCGCCAAGGCGATATCGAGGGCATCAGTTGCCGAACACATGGCAAACACAAAGCCGCCCTGACCAATGTAACTCTTAATCGCTCGGGCAACGGCTTTCTTCTCTTCGGAAACTTTCGCATAACCCAATTGACGGGCCATCTCTTCAAATCTTTGCTGCTGTTCATGATACCAGGGCTGATTTCGATAATTCGCATAAAATTTTCCATATTGCCCGGTGAAGTCCTCATGATGCAGATGCAGCCAGTCATAATCATTCAGACGGCCGTCAAGAACCTCCTCGTCCCAAATGACGTCATAGTCAATCTCTGCATAGGTCAATGCTAAAGTCACTGCATCGTCCCAGGGTTGTTTATTCGGCGGCGAATAGATCGCGATTTTCGATGCTTTTTCAAGTAGAGCTATGTCCATATTGCTTTCATCAATCACCGAATAGATTTCCAGAAGCGCCGCCGGTGATACATTTTCATAACGAACTCCCCGCAGTCGCAGTTCCTTCTCAATACCCTCATAGGAATCCATTAAGAACGAACCGCCACGGTAATTCAGCAGCCACTCAACATTGATATCCTGCTTCAAAACCCAATATACAATCCCATAGGCTTTCAGATGATCTGTCTGAGTCAAATCCATGGGAATCAGGATCTTCTGAGAAAAAATTATCTGTGGAATTAAAAATATCAACAGTATTAAATACTTAAAATCTCTTTTCATCACCTTTTTCACAACTCCGGTTTTTGAGTGGATTCCGCCTGGATATTTCGCAGGCGTTTGCGAACATCATCGCTCATCAGGGATTGGGGATACCGTTCGAGCAAGGTGTAATACCATTGGGCGGCATAGGCGTCATCATGATCCCGATACTGGGCGATTTCGCCCATCATCAGTAATGCATCCGGCGCAAACTGGTTCTCATCGCTAATCAGCGCATTCAGAATATTTTCAGCTTCTGTTCTGTCCTTGAAAAAGAGTTCGATTTGCAGCAACCGATAACGGGCAGGAATACAAACTTCAGAATCGGGATAATTCTCAAGAAGATAGATTAAAACCCTCTGCGCTTCTGACAGTTTATTTTGCCGAATCAATAGCTCGCTTCTTAGAAAATCATGAGCAGCTTCCCGGTTTTCATTGGTGATAAACTGATCGGTAAAATTCTGAAACTCAATCACATCGTTGAAATAGGGATCATTAATACCCAATAAACCCAGCACATCATTGACATAAATCGGTATGGAATCCAATTCAGCCGAATAGTAAAATATCAGTAATTTCCGCAGAGCAAGCTCTTTTTCCAGACTTTCTGATATCAAGTTGTTCATTTCAATATAATTCCGGGCGCCGGCGAGGTCTCCCTTTGCAATCCTCAAATCAACCAGACGCGTCAGACACAGCCCCTTCAAACCGGCATTCCGGGTGCTGTTCATGGCATCAGAATAAAATCGTGCGGCGCCATCAATATCCTGCAGAACGCGATACCGCAATTCCCCCAGGCGTATCAGGGCTTCGGCCGTATAATCCGAATGGGAAAAAGTAACCAGCATTGAATCGTAAATGGAGAAAGCCTGGCGCAGATGCACATTATCAGCATCGACCCCGTATGTATATTCCGGCTTAAAAAAGAAATTTCCGCGATAAAAATAGTCAAAGGGTGAATAGAAATTATCGGCAAAAACCTCTTTTTCAAAGGCATCTGCCAGTCCAAGAAGGGCTTTCGGAATAATATTTCGGAATTTCATATCCCCGATAATCGTCATATAAACCTGTTCGGCAAGATTGAATTCACCGACATTCTGCAAATCCAAAGCCATATTCAGAATGTCTTCACCCCGGTATTTTTTCAGAGATTCGACAGTCAACACTTCCTTTATAGCCTCCTGATAATGTTTATATCTGAACAACAGATCGGCTCTTAGTGTATGCAGTTCCGGAGATTCGCGGGAATCGGATATTTCCATCCGGATCAGTGAATCTACACTGTAAAAAAGAGCGCTGTCCAAAGGAAATTGCAATATCCGGTTACTGATATACCGACTGTTACGGGGATTCTGTCTACCAAACAGTAAAAACTCTTCAGCGCTTTCCAGATAATTTTGCCGCATCATCTGAAAATTAGCGAGTTCGATGGCAAATAAATCCGGCCGGTGATAATGTTCACGGGCTTGCCGAATAATATCTTCAGCCTGATCATACTCTTTCAGCGAAATTAAACAATTGAACAACAATCGCGTGTAGGATTGTGAATAGTTCCGTTTTTCCCAGTTCTCCTGCCAATACTGTTGCGCCAGAGTTGTATCCCCTCTCAGATAGTACAATTTTCCAAGATCAATCAAAGCCGTTTCGTTTCGGGGCTTCGATTCAAGATATCGATGAATAACCATCTCTAATTCCGAATACAATTCCTGTTTAAACAACTGATTTGCGTATCTGGTGTAATAATTGTGATTCCGGGGATTCCGATTAAAAATATCGCGGTAGAGTTTCAATGCCCGTTCAGCCTGTCCGCGCTGTTCATATTGCACGGCCATTCGGTATTTGGACTCCAATTCCCGCTTGAGGACTTCAGGCGACTTCCAGTTCTGCTGACCAAGGATTGTAACCGCTGACAGCATCAAAATGATGCCAGCACGACCGAAATAATTCAAAATCTCATTCACCATTTTTATCCGTCGATATCAGTTCAAAATATTGTCGAATCAAATTCTCGACTTCCCGGGTATACCCTTCTTTCAACGCTTTTTCAAGATTTTCACGGATTATTGTTCTCCGTTCACCGAGGTCGGCCGGCAATTCACCGGGTGATTCCCGGGATATATCCTCACCGGTAACACTTTTACGCTCCTTTTTATAATCCTGAGTCCGCATTGACTTTTGGGCATCCAATAACCTGGACAAAATTCGCTGCTGGCGGTCAAGTGTCTTTCGCAGTACCCGGTTCTGCTGTAAATCTTTAATAACTTCATCCATGTCCTTGGCAATTCCTCCCAGATCGCCGGTCTGATCGGAACTCTGTTCCATTTCCTTTTGCAGCTCTTCCAGAGACTTCCGTAATTGCTGTTGTCTGGCGGCCAGGCGCTGAAGCGCCTGCTGCTGCCCGCCCTGTCCCATTCCAAGCATCTGGGTTTCATCATTAATACCCTGCTGTTGTCCGGCCATTTTCTGAAGCTGCTCCATGTATTTTTCAAAACCGGACGCCGAACCACTCTGCTGCAGATCATTCATAGCGTTCATCAGATTCAGGGCCGATCGATTGATGGCAGCCGTTGCCCGGTTTGCCGATTGAGCGGCTGCGGAAGTATTGCGCTCCTCCATCTGCCGAATAGCATCCTTCATGGCGCCGGCCGCCTGACCTAATCCTTTCCCCACTTTCGGAGAGAGACCAAAGGTTTTTTCCGAAAGCGCAATCAAATCGGCAATTACGGTAGCAAGATTCTGCTGAATTTGCTGCTGCCTGACCGCCACATCCATCAGTTTTTCGCTCTGACGCGGCGTCCTTTTAATTTCCCGGCTCATCTGCTCCTGGCTCTGGGAAACCTGCATCGTTTTATAAATCACTTTCCGAAAATCACCCATTAATTGTTGCATCTGCTCAGAATTAAAATCGGCCTGAAACTGCTGCATATCATTCAGGAATTGCCGAAGCTGCTGCTCTGCGGTTTTCGAATGGCTACCGGCTTTTTGCTTGCTTCCGTTATTCAGCGATTTCCGGGTCTGTTTCATCTCATCCAGCAATCCGGAATCCTTGATTGCATTTATTTTCTGCTGCAATTCTTTCGAAGGCATCAGTGGAAATTCCCTCATATCATCGCTGGTGCGCTGCATGACATCCTGAAGGACTTCCGTATCTTTTTCGACAGTCTTTTCGTTTTTGGCAATTTCATCCAGTTTGTTTTGATCCGACCCGTCGGACTGCCTGATATCTTCGGAGATTTGCTCCTGGCGTTTGTTTAAATCTTCAAGACGGCGAACAATTTCATCAACAGATTGTTCGATTTTTACCCGTTTGAGCAATTTCAGCATCCGGTCAAGTTCTCTGGAAAACTGTTCGCGGTTGATCCTGAATTTTTCCAGAGCCCGGCCGATGCTTTTTTGGTCCATTTTTTCCATGGCCTCCTGCAATTTCTGCATCGCTTCCCGAAGTTCCGGCGTCATTATTTCCTGAAAGGATTCCTGCAATTGGCTGTATTTCTCCAATGTCTCTTCGTCAAAAAGCCGGTTCTCACGGCTTTCCCGGATCATATCTTCCATCTGTTCCGCCATTTGTGAAACCTTTTCACCGGCCTTTTTGACCCGTTCCATCTCCTGTGATATCTGGTTTTTCTGTTCCCAACTCAACTCCGGATTTTTCAGTATCTCCCGGGAAATTTTATCAAGCGCATCCGCCGTACTTTCCATTTCCTGAAGAGTCTCTTCCCCCTGCTCGGCAATATTATCCTGCTTATCATAAAAATCAGCAAACAAATCGTTAAGAGAGGGAAAACGGGCCCTGAGCGTCTTCGACGCCACCGATTTCGGCCCGTTGACTATATCATTGTCATAAACTTTTACATAAAATTCAACCGCATCTTCAGGAGACATTGGCAGCATATCAATGGACCAGTTATAATAGAGTTCCTGAAGACTCAGATTTTTATTTTCAATTGGAAAATCAAGTGAATCCCGGATACTCTGGTCGGGAGAATACTGCTTTACGAGACGGTAACAGATCAATGCTTTTGAAAATCCGAAATCATCACTGATCCTGATACCCAGGGGAATTTCCATGGCTTCCGTCAGTTCAATGTCTGTATCGGGGGAAATCAATTGGCAAGCCGGGTAAGCATCGGGAATAATGCGCAGTTTAAACGCCAGGGGATTGAGATTTGACACCCCGCTTTTATCCGTCACAATAATTGAAAAACCGTCCGGCTCAAAAACTGTCAGCGTCCCGGTTGCCGATTTTAATCCGGTACTCAATCTTTTCGATTTACCCGATAAAAAACGTAAATCCGCTGTATTCAGGTCCTTATTGGCTATGATCGACAGGGTCAACTCACTACCCGGCAGCAGCATTAATTCCAGATTGTTGGACTCCTGCACTTCGGAAGGAAGTCCGGTATATGGCGGTGGCTCTATCCTGGTTTTTACCGCCAGAATTTCAGGTCGGTCGGTCACAAAAATCGTATCGGGGCTGCTGCTGATTTTCCGCCAGGGTTGAAATATCGAGCGGTTTTCAACATAGGCTCGATAGACAACATTTTGACGAACCTGCCCCAGCTCAATTTCGGCCAATCCATTTTCATCGGGTGATAACACATTTTCTTTGATATAATCGGGATATTCCGCCCGAAACTGAATTTCATCCGGAAAGGACCCGCGGCATTGAAATGCCACGGTAACCGAATCGCCGCCAAAGACACCGAAAGTTCCGCTCTTTGAAGTAATGGTAAAGGGCAGCGGATATTCATAGGTCTGACGAGGATGAAGCAGACGAACCGCCGACGAATGGAAATACACCGGTCTGATAAACACTAATGTAACAACAAATAATCCTACAAATGTCAACTGGATCAGGGATTTTTTCAATGTCTTCTCGGGAATGATCTCCGAAAAACGATAGGCTTCAAGATCGGCGGCTAACCTTTGAACGGAATACTCGGCCAGTTCCCGGGAAAAGTTACCGTTTCGGTCGAGTGACATCTCATACAGTTGAATTCCGTTCATCAGACGATCACCGATTTCGGGAAAAACCGCACCGATTTTTTTTGCCAGACTCTGATTGGAATAAGCCACCATCCGATTCGATCGTATCAGAAAAAACAGAATTATCGGTGTCGCAATAAAGATAGCAGAAAAACCAATCACGAATTTCATGATAATCAGCCGGACAGGGCAGGCAAAATAGCGAAAGCCTTCAACCGTGATAATCAGAAATGCAATCCCGATAATCAACATCAGCGCCCGGATAAGCCCATTCATAAGAATAAATCGCCCCCAGGAACGGCGCAGACCGTCCAGCTTCCGAGCGATGGGACTGAAAACGTTTTCGGGTATTGTCATTGATTCAATGCGTAAATTATAATGTTCGCGCCCATTTTAAGCGCCGCTTCATGTTTCTCAGGCGGATCGTGATGCACCTCTTCATCCTCCCAGCCGTCGCCCAAATCGGTTTCATAACTGTAAAACACCACCAACCGATTGTGATAAAATATCCCCAATCCCTGAGCCGGTTTCCCGTTATGCTCGTGAATTTTGGGAAGTCCATTGGGAAAATCAAAAAAACAATGGTATATCGGATGGCTGAAGGGCAGCTCAACCAGCTCATTGTCGGGGAAAATCCGCCTCATTTCCCGCCGGAAAGATTTATCCATTCCATAACAGTCATCGGCATGCAAAAAGCCCCCGGCCATAAAGTATTGCCGGAGCCGCAGAACCTCCTCATCACTGAACCGGATATTGCCGTGCCCCGTCATATACAGGTAGGGATATGAAAAAAGTTCCCTGTCCATCACCGACACCCGATATTCATCGAGACTGGCATTAACGGGCGTATTCTCTTTCACAAATTTCAGCAGGTTCGGTAGCGAACTCGGATCTGTATACCAATCGCCGCCACCGCCATATTTTAAACGGGCTATCGTAAATTTACCGAGACGATTGTCGGCAATTGATCGCTCTGCCAATCCGCCGATGGTGAGCGTTAATAAACCGATAATCAGCAGTTTTTTAAGCGAATATCGTTTCAACATAATTGTTATACAAAGGTTCGGATTCTTTGTTTCAGATTCGGGAATTCAATACAGACACAATATCAGGCATCCAAATATACATATTTTCTCCGTAATTTTTGCTTACTTTTCATCTCTCTACTGTTTATTTTTAAGCAATGCGAATTCAGTCCGTGATATTAGGAATCATCATCACTTTTCAGGGATTTACCCGGGCACAGACATTTATTTATAAGGTTGCCGATTTCTTTCAGAATCCCATCGAATACCGCAACCCTTTTCAACTGACCCCCTTCGAGATTAAAGTAGGCGGATCGCTGCTAAGTTCTTCAGCCATTGGCTTTGACTCAACGGAAACATCCCTGAAGGGCTTCAATCAGTTACAGAATCGTTTCATTCAGAGCTTTGAGGTGGATATTGCAAAATACAATCTGCTGGGATTGGCGCTGCCTCAGAATTTTATCGACTTCCAAACCGGTTTGGGGTTCAAATACAGCGCCGGTTTGGTCAATCAGGGACTTCCGAAAACATGGATTCAGTTGGCGCCGGGAACCGATGAACAGCTCTATTTCGCGCCCCGCCTGATCGAAGGAAATATCAATCAGACCGTGGCTTTTCAATGGTCAAAGCACTTTTACAATTATTTTCAGGTAAACGCCGGACGGGCCTACATTTCAAGCTACCGGACACGCGAAGGTGACCGCTTGCTCAAACAAAACGGCTGGACATGTTCCGTCGCTTTAGGGATGAAATATCTGCGGAAAATCGACTTCAATTTTAAAGAGTCCTACGGAATTGAGTTTTTTTACAATTTCAGCAGTTTTGACAACTTTAAAGATTCTCACAACATCAGTCCGATTGAAAATCTCGACTTCAGCGGCTTCGGAATTTCACTGACATTCAGCATGATCAATGGCGGCAATGCCACACAGGGCGACGTAGCCAAAGAGCTTTACAAAAGCGGCGATTATATTGCCGCAAAAGCCAATTTCGAGGACTTTATTGCCAAGAACCGGGAGCACCCGCGCCTGTTCAAAGCCCGCTGGATGATTGAAAAGTGCAATGACCTGATGGCATTTCAGCATGTTGAACTTGCCAGGCATTTCATCGAAGTAAAAAATTACTCAAAAGCGACTCAATATCTTCAAATGGCCCGAAAATCCCACTACGAATCACTAATGCCGGATATTGACAGCATCTATCAACAGATCGAGCAATGGTGGCAAACCTCAATGGACTCGCTGATCCGGATTAATGCCATCGATCAGGCAGAAGAGTTTCTTAACAAAACCGCGCAACTGAAAATCCCCAACACCGACGAACTGAAACAGTTATATATGGCGGAAATTTATTTTCACCGGGGCGTTGTTTTTACTGAATATGAAATCTGGGATAAAGCCCTCAGTTTCTTCGATCTGGCCATTAAACTGAATCCGCAGATCAGGGAACGAATCGAGCCCTATTTATCCAAAATTGCCTATGGTTACATTAATGATGCCAATTTGGCCGTTGAAAAAAAGGATATCAATATGGCATTGGAATCCCTGCGTCAGGCAACGGAAATCCGTCCCGAAATCAACTTTCTGACCCGCGATCACATCGAAAACCTTGAACAGGGTCTTCAATATTTACGTGAACAGGCTGCCGTTGAAAAGCTGCGCAATGCGGTTGATGAAACACGTCGGATTCCGGCTCAGACAAGCTTCCGGCCGGTTTTAGGCACAACAAAAAAACAGATGGAAAAAGAGTTCGGTCCCCCATCCTACCGCAAATCATTACAGACAAATCAAAATCAGGAATACGAACTCTGGATATACAAGACGGAAAAGGGTGGCGATATTCTCTACTATTTTTCCAATGACAAACTGACGAAAATTGAGAAACATGAAAGCAAACAATTTTAAATTTTAAATTTCAAATTTTAAATTGCAAATTGATATAGGAATTAGATGAAGATATTTTATACCGACGGAGCATGTTCCGGAAATCCCGGTCCCGGTGGCTGGGCGGTCATTTTGATAGAGAATCAACAGATAATTCGCAAATGGGGCGGTTATCATGAAAATACGACCAATAACCGCATGGAACTCACCGCCGTTATCGAGGCATTGAAATTTCTGGAATCCGGAGAAAAAGCCGAAATATATACCGATAGCGAATATGTCCGCAAAGGCGTTACCGAATGGATGGCCAACTGGAAAAAGAGAAACTGGAAAACCGCCGGGAAGAAACCGGTCAAAAATCGGGACCTCTGGGAACTCCTCGATTCACTGAATCATAAGGAAATCAACTGGCACTATGTGGCCGGGCATTCGGGAAATGCGTTGAACGATGAATGCGACAGAATCGCCCGCCGGTTTATTCAGAAAAAATCTCCGTGGGCTGTCATTGAATAAGATTTGGGAAAAATCACGGAATTTGCTGACTTTGAAATCGCGGACAACCTTCATCGTCTATGACCATCTAAATTTCATGAACAATGACGAGAAAATAAAATGAAGCCAATAATTCAATCTATAAAAGTGAGCCTGTTTCTGGTCCTCGCAGTGGGACTAATTTCAGCGGAATCGCTGCCGCCGGCAGAAAACTATCAGATTATTCTATCCTGGTCATCCTTTGGTTCCGAACTCGAAGCCGCACTGGTTGAACCAAATCTCAGCAGCGGTGTCGGGATTACTCTTCCGGGCAGCGTTCCCGGGAAAACACCCGGCGGTTCGGCCACAGCAAGCGGTGACATCTCCGACAGCCCGGAAATTACCAAAGAGATTTTTACGATTAAACGATTCAAGCCCGGTATTTACCAAATCTGGGTTAAAAACAAATTCATGGAAGAAGCCTTTGGCAATGATGATTTTTTCGGAGACGATGAAGAGGTTTTTAAAAATTCCAATGCCCAGGTGACTTTTTATGATAACGACCGTCTGATCAAATCCATCCGTATTAATCCCGACGCAGTCGGACGGGTCTGGCTGGCCGCTGAACTTGACGGAAGCAGTAAAACCATTACCGAAGTCAACGAAACCTATCCCAAACTGCGGGCAATCTTCGGCAATGTTATTGATGCTGTTACCGGGAACCCCCTGGAAAGCGCTCTTGTGATCGTTAAAAATCGCGATACGAAAGAAACTGTCGGGCGGACGGTTACCGACGCCAGGGGACAATTAAGCGTTTCCGTCGATCACGGACCCTACGTCGTTTATATCGGAAAACAACAGTACATCTCCGAGCGGTTCGAAACCGATGTCTATCAGGACTTCCCGAGTTCCGTCCATGCGGTTCTGACCAAAATCATTCCGTCTCAGGATTACCGCATCGTCCTGACCTGGGGGCGTCATCCGGTGGATCTCGATGCGCACCTGCGCGGACCGAATCCCGGTCATGAAGATTTTCATATTTACTGGAACCGCCGTACCCTGATCAAGGGGAAAAAATTTCTGGACCGCGACGACACCTCTTCTTTCGGGCCGGAAACAATCACCATCCACGGACTTGACCCCGGCATTTATCATTATACCGTGCATAACTACAGCGGACGTAATCTGACCAGCGGTGACGCCCTGTCCCGCGGAAATGTTTCCGTGCGAATCTATAATGGCGATAAACTGCTGAAGGAATACAGAATGCCGCCGGGAACCTCAGGAAATTACTGGAAAGTGTTCGATATTAACGGCGAAACCGGCCAAATCATCGATATCAATCAGACCGGTTTCCAGAGCGATCCCGAGCAGCTGTGATAGCTCTATTTTCTATTTCTCTTTAATGATTGCTTAATTAACGAAAGAATATACTCAATATTCTCATCGTCAGAAACCTGAATTTCATAATCCCCATTACCCCAGTGACCGATTGATGATACATCACGAGTAATATTTTTAGGATCATCGAGTTTACCTTTTGAAAGATTAATCCATAGTTTCAATGATTTCTTTTGTGGATGAATATCGACAATATTTGAACCGGCAATAAAAGCAATATATTTCTTTTTCGGCTTGATTTCGATTTCGCCAATACTTTGAATGTGCTCTTTAAATTTCTCATATAATTCTCTTATTTCTTCTGAGCATTTAGATAAATGCTCATTTTCTGTATATACTTTAATTTCTTTGTTTATCTTTTTTACTTCGTCTGCATTGTGAGAAATTGTTTTAATACTTTCTTGAGCATTTGACGACAGGATTTGACTATACATAATTGTATTATTATCAAATGTTTTTATTTGCCACAATTCAATCGGAAGATCTTTAAAATTAATCGATTCAATCTGGTAATTTGTAAAAGATGGAGCAATAAACATGACTCTGGACTGTGACCAATCCACGTCTTCTCTTTTTAATGATTTCTTTTTATTCTCATTATACTCTAAAATGAAATCAGCTTTATTATTTAACATTAATGACAAATATGCATATCCTTGATCGACTACACTAAAATTTCTATCCCTTTTATATTCAATAATAACAAAAGAATTTGACTCCTGATCATAAGTTAAAGTATCAATGCGAAAATTATTTATAGCAAATTCAGATTTTACCAATTCCAGCTTAAAAAGCAGATCAATATTTCGTTCAGTTATTTTTTGAATATCTTTTTCCAACTTAAAATCTACTTCCTTAATTAAAATCAATTCATCATTAGAAATTGAATACAGATTCAATTTTACCCCCAATCTTTAGTACAGTAACAATTTTGGTTTTATTATCAGAAATATACTCTATCTCCGTATCTTGGGATAATATTAGTTAACTCGACCAGAATTGTCAAGTTCAAAACCGACAGGACCTAAATGTTATTTTTAGGTGTTCCGGCCAAAAGAAAAAATCGCCGCATTCCGATCAATCGGAACTTATTATGACAATTCCCCAACTGCAAACCGGTAATCCGTCATCCCGATTCTTGATTCTCACATCTCAATACTCTGTACTCAGTACTTTGTACTAATATCCAATCAAACCGGAGAAACGAATTTCGCAACGATTATTTTCGTTCCGCAGCTGCGGAAATGAATTTTTAACTTCGCTCCGTCGCCATAGCCGGTGATACTGAGAACTTTCCCGATACCAAAGATTTTATGGGAAACATTCGCGCCGGCGGTAATACTCTTCGATTTACCGGTTGTTCCCTGATAAATCTTATTTGATGATCGTCTGGAAGTCCTCGGTTGCCGTGTTGCTGATGTAATGCCTTCCCGCAGATTACCGGTTTCAATCAGCTCGCGGGGAATTTCATTTAAAAACATGGATTCGGGCAGGTATTGGACTTCTCCCGCCCGGTTCCGGCGTTGTGCCGTGGACAAAAATACCTTATCCATAGCCCTTGTCAGACCGACATAAAACAGGCGTCGCTCTTCCTCAAGCGCCTTTTCATTGTTATTCCGTTCCAGAGGAAACAACCCCTGATTCAATCCGCAAATAAATACAACCGGAAACTCGAGTCCCTTGGCGCTGTGCAGTGTCATCAGAGATACAGCATTCTTTTTATCTTCCCAGACGTCGATATTGGTAATCAGAGAAACTTTTTCGAGATACCCTTCGAGGTCGGCATTATCGACGGTGGAACAGTATTCGGAAATATCGTTTAACAACTCATCAATGTTTGCCAGGCGCTGAATGGCTTCCTCTCCGCCCTGTTCCTTGTAATAGCGACGCAGACCCAATTCATCGATAATCACCCGCGACCACTCCTCAAAACCCAGACTCTCACGAGCGGAGCGAATGTTATTCAGGGCATCCAGAAAGCCATGTACGGCCTTCATGGCACGATTGGATATTTCAAGAAGGTCCACATGCGCCAGGGCTTCGTACAGAGTAATGCCTTTCGCCTTAGCGTATTTTTCAAACTCATTCTGAGTTACATTACCGATTCCGCGGGGTGGAAAATTCAGGATTCGCTTTAAACTCACGTCATCACGGGGATTGGCCAGAACCGTAAAATAGGCCAGAATATCTTTGATTTCCTTGCGTTCATAAAATTTTACGCCGCCTACAATATTGTAGGGGATATTATTTCGCCGGAAGATTTCTTCCAGCACCCGGGTTTGAGCATTCGTCCGGTACAAAACTGCGAAATCCCTGAATACTCGTTTATTCCTGATGATTTCCCGCTGAATGTTTGCCGCAATGGCCGCCGCCTCATCATAGTCGCTATCGGACTCGATTTTCACCAGCAATTCGCCTTTCGGTTTATCAGACCAGAGTTTTTTCACCGCCCGATTCCGGTTATTGGCGACGACTTTCGAAGCGGCATTGAGTATATTGTTCGTTGACCTGTAATTTTGCTCCAGCTTAAAAACCTTACATTCCGGGTAATGAGCGTCGAATTTCAGAATGTTTTCCACATTTGCTCCCCGCCAGCTGTAGATACTCTGATCGTCATCACCCACGACACAGACCTGACGATGCTCCTTTGCCAAAAGATCAATCAGATCGAATTGCGGCTTATTGGTGTCCTGGTATTCATCCACGAGAATATATTGATATTTCAGTCGGTATTTTTCCAGAATGGAGTCATTTTTTCTGAAAATCCGCAGCGGGAGGAGCAGCAAATCATCAAAATCCAGGGCATTGGAGGTTTTGAGGGCTTTTTGATATAAGGGATACAGTTTCTTGACAATCAAATTAAACCGGTCACCCGGTTTTGGGCTGAAATCTTCGGGACCGGTCAGCCAGTTTTTCAGATATGAAATCCGCGATAGAACATTCGCCGGCGAAAATCCCTCTAAATCAAAATCGTTATCCCTGATGATTTTTTTCATCAGTTGTTTCTGGTCCGTCTCGTCATAAATGGAGAAATGCCGGTTATAACCTTCCAGATATTCGATCTCACGCCGGAGAATCCGGGCGCAAATGGAATGAAAGGTTCCGATGCGAATCAGAGCCGACTGCCTGCCCACAAATCCTTCCACCCGTTCCCGCAATTCCTGAGCGGCTTTATTGGTAAATGTTACCGCCAGGATATTCTGCGGCATTACTTTACCGGATTGAATTAAATAGGCAATTTTATGGGTGATGACTTTCGTTTTCCCGCTGCCGGCTCCGGCAAATATCAATTGCGGGCCGCCAACATATTCCACCGCTTTTTGCTGCTGCGGATTCAAACCAGAGAGAGTATTCAATGTCTATTTTCCTTTATTATTGCGGGCAACATTCCGGCGAACGCGCTGAAAACGCCGTTTTGCCCTTAAAAAACTGTTATAATCGCTGTGAAATGAATGAGTACCGTCGCCCACGGCAACCATATAGAGATAATCGGTGTCAGCCGGCCATGTGGCGGCTTCAATCGATTTTAGACCGGGGTTGTTAATCGGACCGGGCGGCAATCCGCGGTTACGATAAGTATTATAAGGAGACTGAATGTACAGATCATCCTTCAGCAGGCGTCGCGGACCGTCGGGAATAATATACTGGATTGTCGGGTCGGATTCCAGGCGCATCCCCTTTTTCAGACGATTAATATAAAGCGAGGCAACCAACGGACGCTCATCGTCAACCATACATTCACCTTCCACTATGGATGCCAAAGTTAATACTTCATGAAGACTGCGGTTGGACATTTTTACTGCCTGAAGAATTGTATCGCTGACCATCTTGCGAAAAAGTCTCACCATCCGCCGGATTACCTCTTCGGGAGTATCTGAATCATTAAAATAGTAGGTTTCCGGAAAAAGATAGCCTTCGAAGGTCGGCGACTCGATGCCGAGTTCAGTCAGTAACTGCCTGTTATCCATTAGTCTCAAAAATTCATCCGGGCTGAAATTCAGTTGATTAGCAACAAGAACGGCAATCTGCTTGGATTGATATCCTTCCGGAATTGTAATCCTGATCGAATGAACCTGAGCTGTTGAAAGCGTTATAATTAAGGAACGGTAGTTCTTCACATCCTGAAGATTGAAAAATCCTGCTTTCAGCGAGCGATGTTTTTGCATCAGATGGGCAGCCAGAATAAAGGATTTGGGATTATTGATAATACCCTCATCTTTCAGTTGACTTGCAATCTGACGGAGATTCGCACCTCTGGGAATGGTTATCTTCATCTGCTGAGAATCGATGTCAACAGGAGTGAATATCACAAAGAGCCGTAATGTTACCAGAATCGCCAGCAGGACAATTGCCACGAACAGATAGCTATTACCATTCAGATTCTTCAGGAATTTTTTAATTTTGTCTTTCTCTATTTTTTTCATCGTCCAGGTTCAAAATTTAAACGGCACAGGCATAAAGGTCAGAATAAAGATCACCAGCGTAATCATCCCGATTGTTTTCTCATGAATTGTGACAGGCAGATGTTCATCCATAATAGGCGGATGCTTCATGCGAGTCAGAAAATAGACCAGAACCGCCCAGACCAACCAGTTCGGAGAAAATATGCTTAGTATTAAGATAGCTCCCAATGTTCCCCATGCAATTTTTTTATACCATTTTCCGAGTAAAGCATAAGCAATATGACCGCCATCCAGTTGCCCGATGGGTAATAAATTCAGCATGGTTACCAGCATCCCGATCCAGGCTGCAAAGGCAACCGGGTGGAGCAATATATCGGCCTGGTCACCCAGATCTGGGAATACAATGGCTGTGGCTATTTTCATCATCAGCGATTCGCCCAACTGAACGCCCAAATCGGATGTTTTTGCGACAACCGACGATAACGATAACCCGATGAACAGAGCCGGCACGGCAACGATAAATCCGGCAATCGGCCCGGCAGCACCGATTTCAACCAGGGCGGTTCGTTTTTTCACCGGAGAACGCATTTTAATAAAGGCGCCAAAGGTCCCGATAATCGTCGGCGCCGGAATGAAATAGGGCAAAGTCGCATCCACATTGTGCTTGCGGGACATCAGAAAGTGGCCGGTCTCATGCACTCCCAGAATTAAAAGCAGGGTGATAGAAAACGGAACACCTTGCAAAATTAATAAGGGATTTTCAAGTGGATTAGCTCCCTGCATCAGAGCGCCGGCGATCAGGGTTGTAAATACGGTCGCAATAAACAGCCAGAAGTTGATTCGGGGAATCCCAAAAATTGTATTTTGAAAACTCAGGATAAATTGATCCGTATGTCCGTCCCGGCGGTATCGGATTTTGCGGGCCAGATAACCGGCCCTGCTTAGCACAGACTCCGGACTTTCATTGCTTCTGAGAAAACCCGAAATAATCAGTGATTGTTTATCTTCCCTCACTTCGGTGACCTGCATCCAACCACTAAAGGCTATTAAAATTCGCTGTTTTTGATAATCATCTATCATTATTCACGCTTTTTCAGGGCATGTAAATTACGACACCTGCCATATTAAATCAATCACGAAGCATACTAAAACAAAATTTATACTTTTGGACTTTATGATTGATTATCGTATTTTTTCTGAACATTTTCGGTTAACACTGTTCATGTCATTGTTTAAAAAAATATCACGACGATATCATGCGCAAGCGGGATACGGGGAATTATTGAAAATCGCCGTACCGCTGATTCTCAGCACGAGCGCCTGGTCAATTCAACACTTTGTGGACAGAATGTTCCTGACATGGTATTCTCCCGAAACCATCGCCGCTGCAATGCCTGCCGGTATCTTTAATTTTACTATTATGACTCTGTTTATCGGCACCACCGGTTATGTTAACACTTTCGTTGCCCAGTACTTCGGCGCCAAACAATTTAAAAAAATCGGTCCGGTCGTCTGGCAGGGAATCTACATTGCTATCATTGGCGGGCTTATTCATCTAATACTCATTCCTCTTGCCAAACCGATATTCGGATTCATCGGTCATGAAGCGGAAATTCAAAGGCTGGAAATTATCTATTTTCAAGTTCTCTGTCTGGGTGCCTTTCCGGCGATCGCTTCTTCCGGATTTTCCGGATTTTTCAGCGGGCGCGGAAAAACCTGGCCGCTGATGTGGATCAATGTAAGTGCAACGTTGACGAATATTATTTTTGATTATATGCTGATTTTCGGCCATTTCGGATTTCCCGAACTGGGCATTCGGGGCGCCGCAATCGCAACGGTTTTGTCGGCATGTGTCACATTCGTGATTTACATTTTTATTATTTTAAAACCATGCTATTATAATTTATTCGGCACCCTTACCGGCTGTAAACCGGATATCACTTTGCTGAAACGTCTTATCCGTTACGGATTCCCCAACGGTATGCAGTTTTTTATCGACACGGCCGGCTTTACCGGGTTTCTGTTTATTGTCGGCAAACTCGGTCGGGATTCGCTGGCGGCAACTAATATTGCCTTTAATATCAACAACTTGGCTTTCATGCCAATGATCGGTTTCGGAATTGCCGTATCTGTAATGGTCGGTCAGTATATTGGCGAAAACAATCCGAAAATGGCCCGAAAAAGCGCCTATTCCGGTTTTCATATTGCAATCTCCTATATGACGATGATGGTCATTCTCTATCTTAGCGTACCGGATCTGTTCTTTAAACCCTTTATAGCTTCCGGAAATAATGCTGATATGGAGGCTATCCGAAAGATTGTCATTGTGCTGATTCGTTTCATTGCCGTCTATTCGATATTTGATACATTTAACATTATTTTTGCCGCAGCGATAAAAGGTGCCGGCGACACCCGGTTCGTAATGCGGATGCTGGCTGTTTTATCCGCATCGATACTCATCATTCCATCCTATTTCGCACTGATCGTTTTTAAACAAAACGTATATATCGGCTGGGCTATTGTATCGGTTTACATCATTTCCCTCGGAATCGGATTCTACCTGCGCTTTCTGGGTGGCAAATGGGAAACCATGCGGGTCATTGAGCCCGCCACACCCGGATTGCCGTCAAAGTTTGCAGAGACACCAACGCCGGATATTTAGACGAGATTCTGCTATAACAATATTTCATTGAAGGAGCACCATCTTTCGTGATATGAACCGTGATCCCTGTTCCAGGGATATCAGGTAAATTCCACTGCTGACCTGTTTTCCGCTCTTGTTCTTTCCGTCCCAGGCATATACGCAAAATCCGGCTTCCGGTTGTATTATCCTGTTAGATTGGATTAACTCTCCACGAATATTGTAAATCCGAAGCCGGGCGGGATCACTATTTTGCAGTCGGAAAGGAATTTGAACAAATTTGCCACTGGAAGCGACGAAGGGATTCGGAAGGGTTGGAAACAGTTTCAACTTATTCGAAACCTCTCCAATGGAATCCAGAAAGGTGAATGCACAATCAAGGGTATCAATACCGTCATAAAATTGAAAGGGTATTAAAGCTGACTGAACATTCCCGGGATCGATCAGAGCATCGACAGTAACCGTATCATTGATTCCAATCGTTCCATGATGGGGGGAAAATGCAATTGCCGGGTCGCTGCTCGTAAATCCGAATTCAGCCTCACCACTGATGCCAATGTGAAATACTCGCATGGATTGCTTTATAATCGAACGGGAAAATGACATATTATGGGTAAATAACCCGGCTTGCGCGGTACTCAGATTGCGCTTCATAACCGAAATCAACACGGAGTCGGCGCCGGCTGAAGATTCGATCTCCAGGAGATGATTATACAGACCCGGCTGCAGACTATTTCGATCAATATAAACGGTCACTTTCTGAATAGAGCTTAAGCCGGTGCCTGTTGTTGCGGACAGACTCATCCACTTCGGAATCGATGAATCAATCGACCAGTCAATCGTTCCACCGCCGATATTATGAATCTCAAATTGTCGGGAATATTCATTTTCATAGAATTTCAGGACACCGGGAATCACTTCCAGCTGCGGATCGACCATAATATCCGAATGAAAGATTCCACCGATCATCCAATCCCCATCGAGGCTTGTTCCGTTTACTTCGAAATTACTCAAATGAGTAAAACCGCTGCCCGCATCAAGATAGGCCCGACCGTTGCCATTACCGGTAGCACTGTAACCAAGACTCTGTTTGCTTTCATCACTCTCAACGGAAATATATAATGGATCCAATTCCGGAAAATTGATTGCACTCGGAAGATAGAATGTTGTCCAGTCGCCCGAATTCGGAATCAATTCATACTCAGTGACAGGAGACAGATATAAGCTGGAATAGATTTTTACGGTCACTTCGTCATCCGTACCGACATTGAATTTAACACCTGCAAGACGATATAATCCTCCAATAAAAGGATCAATCTTTTCGGCTGCTCTGGCATTATTCAATTGAATATAGTAAGTCAGATCATCACTATTGATAATCTCGGTTTCTTCAATACCACCAACTAAGTGAGCCGTGAAACTGATATTTTTCTCCCGTTCTGTGGCGGAATATCTCGTCCAATACGGAATAAAAGTCAACTTATTATATGAAAGACCAAAGGAAGGATCGCTGAACTGATAGGGACTCGTACCCAGATTTACGAATTCCACCGATGTGGAGTTACTCTCTTTAACGATAGCCATATTAAAATCCGTACTGACCGAAAATTCCATATCAAAGCGTAAATCCTTGCCGGCAAAAAACCGGATGTATTGAGCAGCCGAATTCTTAACATTCAGCTCAATTTTATCATTTTCCTCAAAACTGCCATAGAAGTAATCGGAATAAAGTTCTGAAATCTGCTCACCATCATAACCGTATTCACCATTATCGATATTCGGATCATTTATCAGGTTAGCGACAAACCAGTTTCCCATCACCTTTTCTATACCCATTTCTGGAACCATGCTCCTGAGCGCCTGATCGTAACTCTCCAGCGAATTTGTAGTGGAATGGTGAACTGCTTTGATAAGATCCAATCCGAATTGATAATAACAGTAGATTGTCCAAAGTCTGACTTTGGCATAATCGGCTATTGTGTTGTCGAAGCCGGTCAACGGATTATTGGTATCTCTGAGAAACGGGCCGAAGGATCGTCCGTCAAATCCCAGAATAAACATCGCAAATTCGGACATCCCCTCATTCAACCAGGTACTTTCATCGCTGTCAGTTCCAT
Source organism: Fidelibacterota bacterium (assembly GCA_003645845.1). Lineage (GTDB taxonomy): Bacteria > Fidelibacterota > UBA2242 > UBA2242 > UBA2242 > B118-G9. The sequence continues at coordinate 21,169 of QNCV01000005.1, forward strand.
AGTGAATCAGATGCTGGAGTTCGTGAGCGACAATGCCAAGCGTAAATTCGTCATATATCTTACCGGGGTTGGTATCGATATACAGAATATCACCAAAATTACCCTTGCCGGAATTCCGAATCTGGTCACGGGGATCGAAATATCCTGCAATATAAACCGGATTGTCATCCGCATCGTAGTCATCCCGGATATCCGTCAGCAAAACCAGTAATTTTCCGTCATTATTAATATCAGGCAACTGGCCGAAAATATCAATTTCATTGGTCAATATACCCTTATCGGGATTGATGGAACCTGAGGGAGTTTGATATAAAAGCGCCTCGATAATTTTATCCGCATCATCTCCGGAAACGTGGTTATTTTCCATTTCGGTAGCCTCGGCATATACGATAATATTTTCCTGTACCTTCACTTTATTGAACGAAACTTCAATCAGTTCCGGTGTGCTTGCCGTTATATCATCATAAATATAGAAAGACGTATCCCCCGATGCGGGTTTTTGAAGAGATTTCTTAATCACAACCTCGCCGGTTTTATTCATAACGTGGGGAAAACCACAAATTGGTGTCGGTTCTGAAAGCGTAAGAGGTTCTGCGAAAAGAAACAGAGGAAACAGAATGATTGAGATACGACTAATTCGTCTCATTTTTATCAGGAACAGAATGCCATTCATCAACCGGTTCCCTCGTCATCAGATCAACCAAAGCCGATCGCGGGTCTTTATCTCTAAAAAGAATGTTATAAATTTCCGTGCATATTGGCATTAATATATTGTATCGGTCAATCATCTGATGGACGGTGTTGCAGGTATGAACACCCTCGGCAACCATTGACATTCCGTCAAGAATTTCACTCAGTTTGCGACCTTTTCCAACTTCTTCACCCACATATCGGTTTCGACTGTGTTTACTGCCACAGGTTACAATCAGATCCCCAACTCCGCTGAGGCCGACGAAGGTCGACTCCTTTGCGCCAAGGTAAACGCCCATCCGGATGATTTCCATCAGCCCCCTTGTGATCAGGGCTGCTTTTGAATTGTCTCCCAATCCCAGACCGTCACAGATTCCTGAAGCAATTGCGATAATGTTCTTAATGGCCCCGCCAATTTCGACTCCGACGATATCATTACTGGTATATACTCTCAGATAATTTGAATTAAATAGTTGCTGCACTAATCGGGAACTGTTGATATCGGTCGAAGCGGCTACCACTGCGGTCGGA
>QNCV01000006.1 GCA_003645845.1 Fidelibacterota bacterium
AACATAACAGTGTCTCAAATAAAACCGCAGACATACTTTGAACTTTGAACTTTGAACTTTGAACTTTTTCCTTACTCTCCCCACTCCAGGTCTATCAATCGCTCTTTAACGGATACCGACGCTATTTTCACTTTCACTCTGTCACCGAGACGGAAAGTCCGTTTGCTGCGCCGGCCTTTAAGAGTATGGTTCTGTTCGTCAAAAACATAATAATCGTCTTCCAATGTTCGCACATGTACCAGTCCTTCCACCAGATAATCGGAAATCTCCACAAAGAAACCGAATTCCATGACGCCGGTAATGATTCCGTTGTACCAGTTACCGGCCTTTTTTGCCAGGAACCGAATCTGCTTGACTTTGATATAGGCCCGTTCGATCTGCATCGCACGAATCTCATTCTCCGTGGACAGTTCCGCAGTTTTTGGCAGCGAGCGTCGAAAATAGGTTTTATCTTCCGGTGATACGGGTTTTGAATAGAGTTTGATTAAACGATGAACCATCAAATCCGGATAGCGCCGGATGGGCGAGGTAAAATGCGTATAGTACCTGAATGCCAGGCCAAAATGCTGGTGAGGCTGGGCAGAGTAACGCGCCTTTGACATAGATCGCAAAGCAATCTGCTCGATGAACAGTTTAAAGGGCAGGTTTTCGATCTCCAGTAAAATCTTGCGGATATCGTTCGGAGTAACCGGATTTGGCTTTCGATAATTAAGGCCGAGCCGCTGCAATAACTCATATAAATATTCGATATCATCATCGGCAGGCGCCTGATGAACCCGATAGACAAAGGGTAATTTTTCTCTCTTGCGCTGAACAGCGATCCACTCCGCCACTTTCCGGTTGGCCAACAGCATAAATTCCTCAACCAGTTTGTGGCTGTCGAGTCGTTCCGACGGTTTTATTTCCGTTGGAATACCATCTTCACCAATCCGGAAAATCGGCTCCGGTATATCAAAATCAATACTCCCCGTCTCAAATCTCTTCTTTCTGAGAATCGCACTCAGCCGGTGCATACTCAATAATGTCTCATGGTAAGGGCCGTCTTTCCGATCGATAATTTCCTGAACCTCCCGGTAATTAAACCGCCGGACGGATTTGATTATACCGGGGACAATCCGATAATCAATTACGTTCCCGAACTTATCAATGGTCATGATAACCGACAATGTCAGTTTATCGACTCCCGGTTGCAGTGAACAGATTTCATTGCTGATTTTTTCCGGCAGCATCGGCACAACCGTATCGCCCAGATAAATACTCGTCCCGCGGTTACGGGCCTCACGATCAAGCGCACTGCCGGCTTTTACATAATGGCTGACATCAGCGATATGAACACCCAGTTTCCAGTTGCCGTCAGGCAAAATCTCAAGAGAAACCGCATCGTCGAAATCCTTGGCAGACTCGGGATCGATGGTGAAAATTTCCCAGTTCCGGAAATCATATCGGTTCTGAAGATCACCCCTATTTGCGGTTGTTTTATAATTCTTCAATTCTTTTATTACCGGTGCCGGAAAATCCTGCTTAATACCAAACATTTTCAATAGAATCGGGACATCGTCTCTGGGATCTTCCGGCATACCCAGAATCTGTTTAATTTCCGCCCTTGGATCGAATTTCGGATGTTCCCAGACCAGATTGGTCAGTTCCACAATCTGCCCGGACTTCATTTTGTCAACCTGATTGATAATCACAATCGATACCGGCGGCGCCGGCATTTCGGGGATAGCCACCCACCCCTGTTTTTTCTGTTTTAATGTCCCAAACAGCGGCGCTTCCGAGCGTTCAACAATTTCGATGACTTTGCCTTCCGGATTTTTTCCGCTCTGTTTACGGAATCTCTCAACACGGACAATATCACCATGAAATGCTGTCCCGGTATCATAGCTGCCGATGAATATATCCATTCCTTCTTCAGGTGTAACAAAAGCAAACCCCCTGCTTGAAAAGGAAATTTTACCGGTAATCCGCTGACCTTTCATCGGAATGCAGTAACAGTTTTTCGGACGCCGCTCAATTTTTCCGGCATCGGCCAGGTCACGCAACTGTAGTTTAAAATGCTGATAGCCTGCACTGCTGATGTTCAAGGCTTTGGCAATCCGCCGCTGTTTGATAGCCGTTCCCTGTTGTCGCTTCAGGAAAGCGATAATTTTTTGCTCTAATTTCTGCTGTGATTTGTTCATTAAAACCTGCTGATTAGGCGAATATGAATTTTCGCCGTTGAAAATGTGTCATTCTCACCAAACCCGTAATCAATACCGATGATTCCCATCCGTGACGCCAGACGAATGCCGATTCCGTAACTGTATGGCATCCCGGAAACCGGATTGCCATTATCCATCCGGTAATAATAGCCCTGATCGAAAAACACATAAAAACTGCTGTATTCTCCGATCAGACGGCGAAGTTCCAATGATCCCCAGGCTATCCGACTGCCCCGGAAGAAGTCGTTGGAATAGCCTCTCAAACTACCGGCGCCGCCGAACCAGATTTGCTCGGAATATCCGGATTCTTCGCCACTCAACCATTTCCCCGCTCCATGAGCCGATATAGCCAGTACCAGTTGTTCCCGCAACGGGAAAAATCCGCTTGATTCCAGGTTCATCTCAATCCGATTTACCGATTTCAGTGAATCACGTCTCTGGTTTCCGGCGTAAATCCCCATACCCAATGTAAATCCCCGGAACGGATTACCGATATTATCACGCCGATCGATATAATAATTCAGTCCGAGCGCATCTGTTATCGTTCCACCGGTTTTCAGTAATTCTCGTCCGGCCGGGGTCGGAATAGTACTTTCTCTGTTCAGATTAAATTCCAGGCTTCCAAAACTTATTGAGTAAAATCCCGTCCCCAATTTCAAATCACGAAGAACCAATAACGTATCCCTTAAAATCTGTTCAAAACCGAAACTGCCAAAGAGATTTGATTTCCAGATCCAGGGCTCCCGGTAATTGATTTTTATCTGTTGTGAATATTGATTCGTTTTTGACCAGTTCAGAAAAAGCTGTCTCCCCGTTCCCGACAGATTCCGGAATTTCAAGTCCAACTCACCGGTAAAATACCCTTTCCGACTGAGCATTTCCGGAACATAACCGACAATTCCCATAAATTCATTATCCCGGATTTCGCTGACTGATACCAGCACTGCGGTTTTGCCCTCTTTGGTCATGACAACTTCATTATCACCGTTGATTTTTATAAATGGAAATCGCCGCAGTGACCGGGATAACATCCGCTCCTGCCGGGAATTATAAACCGCTCCGAACAATGATTTGACAGTTCTGATCAGGACAGCATCTTTCGTCTTTGTATTCCCCCGAAATAAAACCGTATCAATCGTCGTAATCGAGCCCCAATCAAGCCTGAAATTCGGATTCAGGGTTCTTTGCCCTGCGGAAATTTCCGGATGCACCGACCTGAGTAGTAATACCGGAAAACGATATCCATCGCGGACCGGAATCCCCATTAGCTCGTTACTGAACCGCGAAAATTCGTCCGATGTGATTCTCCTGTCCTTATATTTTTGCCGAATTTCATCAAATCGATGAGGATTAGTGATCGATGAAGTTATCGAAATACTGCCAAACAGAAGGGAATCACTTTGAACAGATTTCTCCTCACCGGCGAAACTCTGCAAGCTCAGAACCGCCATTACAATCATTAATGAATGGTTAATTCCCCGGTCCATTAAAATAGCGCCCTGATTTCACCGCCACCGAGATGATAGACATCCCGTTCCGGTTCATTCCAGCCTTCGTAATTCAGTCGCATACTCAAATTTTTACCGATGCGATACTCTGCCGATACACCCCAGCCGAATGTCGTTCCCTCTTTCTTACCGCTACTCATTTCCCAGGGAATCGGTGAACCTTTTGGTGTAACCGCCACCCGATCAAACTCAATAAACGTCTTCCAGCGACCTTTGTTTTGAACCTTACGTTCATAATTATTCCGGATTCCAATTAGAAATGATTTAATTCCATTGACTCCCCGGTTTTTATCATAGCTGCTTTTCAGCTCACATTCATAGAGATGCACAATGTCCCAGGCATAGGAAAATGTATTGTCCAGACGATAGGACCGAATATCCCGGTTACGCAGATTATTGAACGCCGATTCACGAAACGTGTATTCCGAAACAAATTCGGATTCCAGGTTCAGTTTGCCGACAAAGGACCCGCGATACCGCAAAGAGCCGGCTCTCTTAGCAGAATGCTCGGCGCCGCGCACATCCAGCTGACTAACTGTAATATTATCCAGATATCTGAGCCGCAGATTTGAACGCCGGTTCTTAAAATAATAAAGCATATCCTGTTGAAAGATTCGATTAAAATATGCCCAACGGTCGTCAATATTAGCGTCATCCATCGTCATAATTCCCAGAGGATTATCCTCACTGCGAATCTGTTGCTGCAGGCGGATATCCGTCAATGTTGTGATTCTGGTCGGAATTTCCCATGGTATTTTATTTCGCAGACGGCGACCATTGAATTGAACACGCAAACCATTCCGGATACTGGTCACGGGTTCACGGATTTCCGACGGGACAATCCGCAAAATGTAATCACCGTTGGGATGAGATACGTAATCCGCGTAGGTGGAATCGTAAATGTACTGTCCCTCACCCTCTCCAACGTAAAAATATTGGTACTCTTTCATGACTGTCCGCTCTTCTTCAATTTTCATGTTGCTTTCCCAGGAATAGGGCAACTTCCGTGGCTGCTGCTTCAGAATAACATCCATTAACTGAACTTCCTGGTTCGGCGTTGCATCGTCTTGATAATATTCTTTGATACGATAGGTATAAGAAAAGCGGCTTGAAAATGTTTTCCAATTGTTGATCTGACCGCTGACAACATAATTTTGGGAAGAACCGGCGCGAATCCAGACGTCACTATCCTTTTCATCGTCGTCACGATGGTAGCTTTCAAAGCGCCCCGTCAATCGCTCTGAACCAAAGATATCAAATCCGAAACGCTGCTCGATAAACCGAAAATTACCGGACGCCTCACTGTTATCATTACGGACTTCACGATACAGTTCGCCAAAGGGTTTCAGATATTTACCCTTTAACCGAATCGACATCTTTTGCCGGAGCCAGTCCGATGATAATCCGGAAAAATCGCGATGTATCTGTTCCTGATATATTTCCGCATTGTCAACCCGGCGATAATGCAGAGTGCCACCGATTTTATACCGGTTCGCATTGATTGAATTCCGGTCATAACTACCCAGATCAAGGGATAATTTGGCAATTTTACTCAAATCAATTTTCAAATCGGATTCGAAAACCCTTTCACCCTGCGTCGAATCCGACGGCAAATCCCATCGCCGCCGGTATTCCACCTCCTGCATCCGGTCAATGGGCTCAAAGCGATCACCGATTTGCCGGTACTTCAAATTAGCGCTGAGCCTGCTTTTCGACGACAGCGGGATTCCGATTTCAGTATTCACATTAAAAGCCAGCCCCCGGTTATCCCCATCATTGAGAGGTGAAAAACTATTCCTGTCAAAGTCCGACCCGGCCAGTTCGGAACGGATGGAAACATATCTGGAAGCCTGCCATTCACCGGCAAAATGATACAGTTGTTGCGATGTGGGTAATTTCAACGGTTTCACCGGCAGATAGACGGCTTCCTCTTTGGCCGATAATGATATTGACGGATCGGTTTTATCCACATATTCAAAATAGCAACCGGTGGCGGTGTAAACTTTCCGATAGCTGCCCTTTTCGCCCACATTATAAAAAGAAGCCGAATGTGTCCCGCCGGTACCGACATAAACCAGAATGGAATCAACCGTTTTAAAAGAATATACACCCGCACTATCCTCGACAATCGTGCTTTGGAACGCTTCGTCACTGCGGTCACCGATTGATTTCAAGTGCAGACGATCCTCCTTTTGCAATGTCAATTCGATGGGATGGTCTTTGTCATCGGTTTCACTGATCAGTCCGGCCGACAATTTCAATTTGCCTCCCGCCAGAGCGGTTGAATTGTTGGCAATCCAGATATTTTTCTGATAGACCAGGTTGGAATACTGAAAATCCACCGAGATTCGGGAATCCGACGTGATCAGACGATGCGGCGTAAAACTGATTTCACCCGTACCGTAATCGATAACATAATCATTATTCTCACCCCGTTTCATTAATTCGCCGTTGATCCAGACCTTTTCCGTGCCGGCGAGTACAATAATGGCTGTCTCACCCTCTTTTCCGGTCAATTGGTAGGGGCCCTGGTTGGATTCCTCACCCTGAAAATAATTGCTGGTATATTGTCCCTTCGTAACAGCACCGCTGACTCTGATTTGATTATGATTTCGATTACTTTCAATCAGTACACCCTGCAATTTGCGTTCATAATTACTCAACGCGCCCGAATGGCCGGTAAATTCATAATCACCGAAGGTAATCGCCTCATGGGGCATCCGAACCCGGATAAAGACCTTATCGATTTCCTCGATCGTCTGGGTATTCCCTTCCGGTTGAATCGGGATATTCTGATCCGACAACGATCCGACAATTGCAATATCATCACTGATATTACCCTCAAGTTCCAGATTCAGCCCCGATTGCAAAGACATGCCACTGTTGGACCGGAGTGAAATCCCCCGGTAGAGGGTACCGGATTTTAAAAAATCATAATCCACTTCCCGCACCGGTTGACTGCCGGTAGCGCCGGATAGTTTCTTTTCCTGAGATTCCGAAGACGAAGGAACATAAGGCCGGGGCGGCGGATTGAGAATCTGTTGACGAGGTAACTTGAGGTCAATATATTCATAGGATGCAATGACTACAAGTGTATCGGAATTTTCAAAATCATACCGGATAATGCTCTGCAGCGCATCAATCTGCAGACTGTCATGGGGTATCCGGGTACCATCCGATTTCCTTAGCAACAGTGAAGCCGGATAAATCAGGGACTTTGTCAAATAAATGGCTGTATCTCCCGGAGCCACCGTCAGCGTATCGGTCTGCGATGCGGCCGAAAGAGTTTGATTCAATGCAAGCCCGAAAATAAAAATGAATGATATGCTGTATCTGAGACGCACTTAATAATAAATTTATTTATTATTCATGCGATTACATACGAAAATCCTGCCGCCGGATGTCAATAAAAAAAGATTGTCATTCCGATATTTTATTGATACCCATGAGTTTGATTCGGGTAAATCTTCAATCTGCAACCGGAGCCATGTCTGTTTCTTCGCCGAATATTGCATCAATATCGGTTCTTTCTTGAAAACCAACAGGATAATGTCATCACCGGCGACTGCCATATCGCGAATTTCAGCCTCAATTGGAACTCTCAGACGTTTTATCGGTGTGCCGAAACGGTCAAACTGCAGAATCCGGCCGTTTTCTTCAATTACGTGAATGATCCCGGACTGATTGATGCGAATCAGCAGTGGATTGGTAAGGGCATAAGCGCCATATTCGATTCCGCCAAATTTCAGGACACTGTTCTGACTGACACTCAGGCGAATAATTTCGGCATTCTCATCGGAAAGAATAAATATTTCTCCCAGATTCGTCATAGCGACACTGCGGGGAAACGACAATTCGATATCACTGTTCGGATCGGGATAGCTCGTCAGATAGTTCAATTCCCGATCAAAACGCACAATGCGGTGGTTATTGTAATCGGCCACCAGCAGGTCAAGTCCGGAAGCCATGGTGATATCCAGGGGAGTGTCAAAACGTTCTTCTTCCCAGCCGAAGCCGCCACTGATATTGAGTATCTGACCGGTCGGGTTTAGACGATATATTTCATGCCCCTTTGATTCAATTAAATAGAAGTCGCCGAATTGAGACACGGTTAAGCTGCTGAAACGGACCATACGCTCACCGAAAGACGGCGCAATTTCGTGATCAAAGTGAAACTGACCAAATGCGGACAGGCTCAGTAACAAAATTAACCCATAAATTTTTGACATGATATCCATTGTACGATTACATTCCATTTTTGTTTGGATTTGGAAATATCGGCATAATTGAGGATTTTTAATTTCTGTTAGTTATTTATATGTGATGTCGAGTATCAAGGATTGAACAAGCAACTCTAATTAAATTAACTGAAATAGGATTCTATTTTACCGATCACGTTCGGTTTGAAAAACACAACAACTTTGTCCCCATGATCTATCTGCGTATCACCGTGAGGAATAATAATCGACGATTCCCGGACAATAGCTCCGACAATCATTTCTTTCGGAAGTTTCAGGTCTTTCAGCGCCTGTCTGGTAATCGGGCTGCCCGGTTTGGGAATCAGTTCAATTGCTTCGGCGTCGATATCCTCAAAAAGGGAAACGGCAACGACATTCCCCCGGCGCGTATACTTCATGATGGCATTGACCGTTGCAATGTTTTTACTGACAACCGCATCCATGCCAATCCGACTCATAATCGGGATAAATTCATTGGAATTCAGGTGAATGATCACCCGCTTCACGCCCATATACCGGGCGAGCAGACCGGAAAGAAGATTGGTCTTTTCGCTACCTGAGACAGCCACAAAACAGTCCATTTCCTGAATCTGTTCCGATACAAGTAATTCGAGGTCGGTACCGTCACCATGCAGAATCAGCGTGTTTTTTAACTTTTCAGAAATCTCCTCAGCACGATTTATATCTGACTCGATCAGTTTGACATTCATATCCATGGACAACTGATCGGCCACCAGATACCCCAACTGACCGCCCCCTACAATCATTACATTCTGCTGCTCATGTTCGCGATAGCCTGCCATTTTCGACAGTTCCGGAATATTTTTCTTGGGCGCAATAAAGTAAACGACATCACCGCTGCGGTAATAATTCGGACCGTGAGGAATGATCGTTTCTTCATTACGATAGATACACAGGCAGAGAAATTCCAGCTGCGAATTCGCTTGCATTACTTCCTGGATGGTGAGGTTTTTCAGGGGACTGTTCTCTTTGATCTCAATGCCCAGGATTTGCAACCTGCCGTCGGCAAAATCCACCAGTTTGAGTGCCGAAGAACGTTCCACAAGTCGTACAATCTCATCAGCCGCGCTCTGCTCCGGATGAATCATGAGGTCAATATCAAACCGTTCCGGGGTAATAATGGCCTCTTCACTCGTAAATTCATCATTGCGGACCCGGGCGACACATTTGCCAACGCCGAGCTTCTTGGCAATCGAACAGCACAGAATGTTCGTATCGTCTTTACCGGTCACCGCAAACAGAATATCCGCTTTATTCACTTCGGCTTCCATCTGGGTTTTGACACTGGAACCGTTGCCATGAATCACAATCGCATCGAGTGTTTCCGAAGCCTTGCTCATTCGTTCGGAATTTTCTTCAATAATGGTTAGATCGTGGTCCTCGGAAATCAACCGTTTTGCGAGATAATAGCCGACTTCACCGGCACCGACAATGACAACTTTCATTATGATCCGTCTTTCATGATTTTTAAAAAAATCTCAACAGCCTGTTCAATCATTTCCCGGCTCACATCCAGATGCGTTACTGCCCGAATTCGTTCAGCATCGACCGCATTTGCGGCCACACCTTCACGCAATAACGCTTTGGAAAGTGTTTCGGAATTATAACGGCTGTGACGAACATGAATCATAACCATATTCGTCTGGACCTGTTTCATATCAATGTATATTCCCGGAACCATTTTCAATCCGTCGGCCAGCAAGCGGGCATTTTCATGGTCCTCCTTCAAACGGTTAACATTATGATCCAAAGCATATAGACAAGCGGCCGCCAAAAGGCCTGCCTGACGCATCCCGCCACCAAATATTTTCCGGTACTTTCGCGCCCGATTGATAAAGTCCCGATTACCGGCAAGGACCGAACCCACCGGAGCGCCCAAGCCCTTTGAAAAACAGAGGCTGACACTGTCGGCAAAACCGGCCCATTCCTTCGCCTCTATACCGCTTGCCACTACCGCATTGAGTAAGCGAGCGCCATCCAGATGAACCGGAATCCCGCGCCGGGCAGCCAGGTCAGCCAGTTTGGCGATTTCTTCCAGAGGATAGATTGTTCCCCCCGCCCGATTATGCGTATTTTCAATACAAATCAATCCGGTCGGCGGTAGGTGCAGGTTATCCGCCCGAATGGCTTCCTCAATCTCGCTAATCGGCATCACGCCATATTCGCCGCGGATCGGCTTCATCTGGACCTGAGACAGAAAGGCCGGAGCCCCGGCTTCATAATTAAATATGTGACAATTCTCTTCACAAATCACTTCCTGTCCCGGTTGCGTATGGGTCTTGATCGCAATTTGATTGGACATCGTCCCACTGGGAACATACAGGGCGGCTTCTTTTCCCATCAGATCGGCCGCCCGCTCTTCCAGAATATTTACTGTCGGGTCTTCACCGTAAACATCATCACCCACCTCCGCCTGGGCAATAAAATTCCGCATCGCCTGACTTGGCTTTGTGACGGTATCACTTCTAAGATCAATTAAAATTTTTGGCATAATTCAAACTCAACAATTTTTTTACCTGAAACGCTTAACAATTCTCCTGATGAATCGTGATTCTTAAAAATCAGTTCAAATTACTGTATTTATCTATTCATGTCAATTTAATTTCCCCTTGATAAATTGCCAAATGAACACTAAAATCGCTCAGTTATGGAGAAACACACTGAGAATGAATTAATTCGACTGTTTGAAGAATGGTCTGGTGACAACGTCATTTCGACGGAGTTATTACCCCCTTCGGGGTCCTATCGTGAATATATCCGTATTAAAAGCAACAATTGCAGTGCTATCGGGGCCTTTAATCCCGATCAGAAAGAGAACCGGGCGTTTCTGGAATTCACCAAACATTTTCATTCCTTGAAATTAAACGTCCCGGAAATCTATCGGGAAAATGAGACTGAGAAAATCTACCTGATTGAAGATCTGGGTGATACCACCCTGTTTTCATTTATCAACCAGCACCGGCGGGGAAAAAACTATACGAGTAAAATCGTGGATGTTTATAAAGCCGTAGTCGAAGAGCTACCGAAATTTCAGATCAAAGCCGGAAAAACTCTGAATTACGATGTCTGCTATCCCCGACCGCAGTTTGACAAGCAATCGATGATGTGGGATCTGAATTACTTTAAATACTATTTCCTGAAACTGGCCCGAATCCACTTCGACGAACAGGCGCTGGAAGAGGATTTTCAAACATTTACCGATTATCTTCTGCAGACCGATATAGACTATTTTCTCTACCGTGATTTCCAGTCCCGCAACATTATGCTTAAAGACGGAAAGCCCTATTTCATCGATTATCAGGGCGGTCGCCGCGGCGCACTTCATTACGATCTTGCTTCACTTCTCTTCGATGCTAAAGCTGATATGCCGGACTCTGTCCGTAAATCACTGCTCGGTTTTTATATCATCACTGTCTCGAAATATATTAAAGTCGAACCGGAACAATTCAAACGCTACTTCTACGGATATGTGCTGATCCGGATCATGCAGGCCATGGGTTCCTATGGTTTTCGGGGTTTCTATGAAAAGAAAGAGCATTTTCTGCAGAGTATTCCCTATGCATTGAATAACCTTGCTTCCATCCTTTCGACAGTGCGGTTTCCGATAAAGATTCCCGCCCTGCTGGATGCGCTTGAAAACGTCATCCGGTCGAAGCGTCTGCAACAGATCAGCACCGAACAGAAGCTTCTGACCGTCACAATCAATAGTTTTTCGTATAAACGGGGAATCCCCATCGATGTTTCCGGACACGGCGGAGGATTTGTATTCGATTGTCGTGCGATTCACAACCCCGGACGCTACGAGCAGTATCGGGATTTAACCGGCAAAGATAAAAAGGTAATCGAATTTCTTGATAAAGAAGCGGAAATCAGACTCTTCATGAAAAACGTTATTTCCATTGTCGATCAGTCGGTTGAAAAATATATCAAACGCAAATTCACCAATCTGATGGTCAGTTTTGGCTGTACCGGCGGTCAGCATCGTTCGGTGTATTGTGCCGAAGAACTTGCCAGACATTTGAAAAATAAATACCGTATCAAACTGGTTCTGCGGCATCTCGAGCTGGAAATGAAACAATAACTTTCTTCCACGGAGTTCTATCCTTATGAAAGCCATGATCTTTGCGGCCGGTTTAGGAACCCGTCTGAGGCCCTATACCGAACGTCTGCCGAAAGCACTGGTCGAAATTGCCGGTGTTCCGATGCTTGAGCATGTGATTCAGCAACTAAAATCCTTCGGCATCCGTGATTTCACTGTCAATGTGCATCACTTCAGTGAACAGATTATCCATTATCTTGACACTCATCCCCACAAAGACATTACTATCCATATTTCCGATGAAAGCGATAAACTGCTCGACACCGGCGGCGGTTTGAAAAAAGCCGCTACCCTGCTCTCCGGAAACAATCCGATTCTGCTACATAATGTCGACGTCTTATCAAAGATACCAATCCAGTCAATGTTGATTGAACACGCAACATCCGGGGCGCTGGTCACTCTCGCCGTCAGTAAGCGCGATAGTTCACGGAAGCTTCTGTTTGGAAACGACGGCCGCATGGTGGGTTGGAAAAATACAAAAACCGGCGAAACACGCGGGAATTTAACAAAAATTAAAGATATAACGGAATTTGCATTCAGCGGAATCCATATAATCGAACCCATGCTTTTGAAACTTTTGCCATCTGCCGATGTTTTTTCGATCATCGATCTCTACATCAGCCACTGTTCTAAATATCCTATCCGTGCCTTTGAGCACAACCCCGATGATTTTCTGGACATCGGCAAACCGGATCAATTGGTCAAAGCCGATAAATTTCTGAGACAATAAAAATAAAGCCTTGCGAAGGTTTTAAACCTTCGCAAGGCCGTCTTAGTAAATTCGCTATATTCTATCCCAACAAATCAACGGCGCAGAGACAGGTCAGCAACGCAAAATCCACCAGTTGCTGGATCTCAACGTATTCGTTGGCCACATGAAAAGCCTCGTCGTCGCCGGGCCCCCAGCCAACCGCCATTACGTTATTCAGATTCAGTGTTTTCGCATAAGTTCCTCCGCCTTGTCCAACCGGTTCCGGTACAAATCCCAAAACCTCTTTGGTATTGGACTGAATGGCATCCACCAGTTCATTTTTCGGGCTGATGGCATGAGGCTCATTCCAGGACATGACTTCGATATTAAATTTTCCGTCCTTGACTTTGTCGGCGCAGCTCTGCAACTGGGCGATAACGCCGTCTTTGGTCATACCCGGCACCGAACGAATGTCGATATAAATTATGCAGGTTCCGGGAACGATATTCGGCGCGGCGCCACCGTGAATTTCACCAAGGTTCAGTGAAGGATGACCCAACACCGGATGAACTTCATAATCAAACTTCAATTTTTCAATTTCATTGACCATTTTGGCCATCATATAAACGGCATTGATTCCCCGTTCCGGGGTCGATCCGTGCGCCTGTTTTCCAATAGCGGTAATCTTAAAAACCGTGCGGCCTTTTTCGGCTATATCGATGGATTTCATGTTTTCACCGATATCCGGAATGATTGCATAGGTTGGTGAAATATGTTTTTCCTCCATCAAATAACCTATGCCGTAGTCGATTCCATCGGGATCTTCTGCCTCTTCATCGGCCAGCGCCGCCATCATCAATTGGCCCTCCAACTCTTTATCAATGCCGGTTTTCTTCAGAACTTCTATCGCTGCCATGATCGATGCCAGCGGCCCTTTATTATCAAGGGTTCCGCGACCAATCAGCATACCGTCTTTTTCAATAACATCAAAAGGATCGGTATCCCAACCCTCACCGGCCGGTACAATATCCATGTGAGCCGGCATCAGAAGTCGTTTACCGTTCTGATCTTTACCAATTTTACCGATGACATTCGGACGGCCTTCCATCCGGGCAAACTCATCATAGGGCACACCCATTTTATCCAGTTCCCGCTTGACAATTTCCGCGACCCGCCATTCTTCACCCCGGATTTTCAGGTAAGGGTGTTCCGGTAGTTTTTCCGAAACCACGTTGACGGTCTTTTCTTTACACATTTCCACAGTTAAATCGACCACCCGCTGACGGATTTCATCGGCATGATCGTCGAAATACTGTCTGAGAGTTGCTTTCAGATCCATGATGACTCCTCAAATAGTGTGTTTATATGGCCCATTGCTAAATGAAGTTAATGGTTTCGGAAACAGAATTCAATAGTCGTTGTAAATTAATTCAGCAGAATCTCCAATAAAATAATTTATACCGATTGATAATTTACAATGATATATTTTCCTGAAAATCGCTGACAAAAAGGGAAATTAATAATGAGATTCAAATATTTATTCTTTATTACCGCCGGACTACTGGTTTTTTTATCCGGCTGTTCCGTCAGCATTAGCCGTGAAGTTGATATCCTGCCCGTTGAACAAGATATCATCACTCAACCGGAGCCCCGCTTTACTTACGACAACTACTGGGATGCCGTTCAGCATTTTGACTTTGATTATATCAATCGCAACAAAGTAAACGAAGAACAGCGGAATTTTGTCCGAGCCCTTAAACTGTCGATGGAAGGTAAATACGAAGATGCCGAAAAATTGTTGTCAAACTTGTTCCAACAATCCAGTGACAGTCTCATGCGGGAAAATATTGCTCAGGTTCTTTCGGAATTGATGACCTATAATAATGAATGGGAAAGGCTGGTTGATCTCGATCGGCGACTACCCCAAGGACTGGATTCGCTAAACACAATTGCATTTGCCAGGGTTTTTCAATCACTTCCACCTGAAAATTACAATTATCCCAAAGATGCTATAATCCTTCCAACCAAACTCAGCATCAGCGGCACTCCGGTTATTGAAGTCATGGTAAATGGAAAAAAACAGAAGTTCTGGATCGATACCGGCGCCGAAATGACCGTCCTGGCTTCGGACATTGCAAAAGAATGTAATGTCCGGGAATTCAAAGACGACATCATCAAAGTGGGTACATCGACGGACATTATGATAGACACCTGGCCGGGAGTCATCAATGAACTGAAAATCGGTGGCCTGACGATTGAAAATCATCCGACAATCATTATCGATAAAAAAGACCTGGAATTTAAGATCTTCAAATTAATCCGCATTCTAAAAATCGACGGCATCCTGGGCTGGAATGCAATCATGAACATGCATCTTGAGATTGACTACAAAAATGGTCAGACTACCATCAGAAAACCGAAGCCGTCATTTAATCCTGACCGCAATTTTCATTTTATCAGTGTACCCTTTCTCAGCCTGACCGACACACTGGGAACGCCTTTCCATTTTTTTCTGGATACCGGGTCTAACGCTACCGGTCTATTCAAATCGTCACTTACAAAACTCGATACCAGCAATGCAACAAATAAAACTGCCATTGTCGGCGGCGCCGGCGGCGCCCGGAAAATCAGGCAAACCGAACTTTATCAACAGGCGTTTATCTTAGGAAGTCACCGTCTTAATTTCGACAAGATTCATGCCCACGGTGAAGGGAAAGTGTATCTCATGTATTTCGACGGTATTATCGGCAGTGATGTCGCCAGGAACGGGACACTTGTTCTGGATTTCCGGAATGGTCTGTGCGAGTTGAAAAAGGATGGTGATCTGTAAAAAGAATCGGAATTGTCTACTTTGATTTTGCCTGTATTTTTGCAGATCGAAGCGACATGATAAACGCAACCAGAGCAATCAAACTCTGAACCGCCCAGAATACGACGGCAAGTTTGTGAAGGGTCCGGACTTCGCCGCCGGTCGCCAATCGATAATAACTGAATGTGAAGAAGACCGAAACCGCCGCCCAGAGAAACAGTATTAATCGAGTCCAAAATAATTTCTTCATTTTATTCTCCACCGTTTACTTCCAGACCGTTTCAGCCCGGCAAATTTCCAGATTATTACGTTTCTGAATAATGAAATGCCGATATTCGAGATCGGATAGTTTTTCGGTCTGAACGTTAACCTCATATCCATACAACGCTTCGGCCTGGAAGTTTATCGCCAGGTTTTGAACCCGATGTTTTTTCAGGAAATCAAGGTCAAAGGATTCAAATATCCAGTCGATATAGCGGCTGTTTGTTACATGCTCGTTAACATCGAGATCCTGATATCCGACTATTGTGCTCCAGCGAAGGTCTGTTCGGGTGATTTCTGCCAGTTTTGCCGGACGTTCGTCAAACATCTGTTTGTCAAGTTCAGCCAGATCATGATCAAAGGCATCGCTGATCAACACCGGTTTTCGGGTCCGCAGATCAATCACACACCAGGAAGTGGTCGCCCGTCCCAGTTCTATGCCGGATGTATCGAAAAACTGAAAATCCCGATAGGCAAAGATCGTATCCTTCCCCGAAGGCCAGGTAGCGATACGAATTGTTTCATTCCAGCCGGGAAGATGATCAACCGAAATTACCATCCGGGTCAGTACCCAGGCCAGATCCTTTTTGAATAAAGCACCAAATCCAAAACCCAATTGTTCGGCATTCTTCCAGGCCGATTCCTGCAGATAGCGATTCAAGGCCGAAAAACGTAAACGCGCCGTAAGATCGATTTCATACGAGTGGATAAAATAATCATCGTTTCGTTCAATTTTTGACAGATTCATTTTGATTCTTTCCCGTTCATTGTGTTCAATGTCCGATTCAACTTGCCTATATTTGAAATAACGTAAAGTGAATTAATATATAATCAAAATTAGTAAAGAAAAAACTATTCCGTATTAAGGATGTTTGTGTCATCTTCCGTCTAACCAGAAATATGCGCCGGCTATCATACTCATTTCCCGATTCATCCCTAAGGGATGATACCGGTATTGCTGATTGGTAAGGTTCTGAATCGCAACACGAATCAACAGACGGCGTTGCCAGCACCATTTATTGAAGCCGGCTTCAAACCAGATTCTTTCATCCAATCCGGCTAAACCGGAATATTCGCTTGGATTAAGTTCATCAGTTTCTGAAGAAAATTCGTCAAAATCCCAGACTTCACTATTCTGATAAATGCTATTCAGGAAAAGAACGAAATTTCGGTCTGCAGAATATGACAGGCAATAAACCGCTTTTACCGTAGAATACCGGTTAAATGCATCATGTTCTCCAAATTTAATTCTTAAAGAGAACTTCTGATTAACGCCGCCATCCGTTTGTTGGCTAAGAACTATTCGTAACCCGCCGTATACATTCCTGAATGTATTATTTGCACCCGCCGCCATATTCCGATGTACAATATTACGCCACCAGTTCTCATGTCGGTAATTGGCCGTGATATTCGCAGCTACCCGAACCGTTTTTAATAATGCTCCTTTTATGCCAATTCCACCGGAATACAGAGAATAGCGGTCAGGATAGTCCGGAACGACAATCCTGTATTCTTCAATGATGGATTTTCCGGGTCCATTCCAAAATTGATAAAAAGGACATAAACTGAGTTGCCGTTGTAAAACAGACAAACTGTAAGAAAGCGTGTATTTTTTCAAAGTTTTTCGTGTATGCAGAATTGACAGACTGGCAGCAACTTTACGATTAAAATACGTAAATGATGATTTTATTTTTACAGGATTGCGATTCCGGCCCAGTGTCATATCCGTATTCATCTGATGATAGGTTGTTTCATAATCATCACCACCATTCATTTCATAAATATTTCCATTGAAGTGGTAACTCACACGAAGTGGTTTATCCTTTTTCTGAGATATTTCCGTACGGAAATCGATCGTGTGCTGATCATAGGGCATCAGTGATTCAATGGCATTTTCACACTGCCGGATCTGATTATAGTTGTAATCCAGGTGCCAGTGGATCGAATTCAATCTGTTTCCGGAATAGCTCCATTGAAAACAGCCAAATTGCATTGGGAATTCTTGCTCCATAGCATCAATAAATAAGAAATAAGGTCGGCTTGAACCCAATGATGATAAAACGGAATGCTGCCAGCGTTTCCCATGATATTGATAGTCAAAAGCAACGGCACTTTTGTTGGCTCCCGGCCAATCAGTCGTTTTGGATTTAATTCGACTACGGACAGCCAAATCTGTAAATGTATGCTGTTGATAAAAACAGGATAATCGTAACCACCCGGAGGGATAAGCATACTCGATAATCCCACTGTTATCATATCCTATTTTATCCACATTAGGCGAACCACGGTCGGTATACTTATAAGGTCCCGGATCACCGGATTCATTCCCCGCCGATACAGCCCCATAACAATTAAATCCCCTGTCCGGTTTTACTGTATGAATATGAATGATCCCTTTGTCAGAAAAATTGCCGTTGCTTACATCCGGGTAATTGATAATTTCAATGGAGTCAATCAGCAGGCTTGACAGGGCTAATTGATTGAGAACTTTTTCACCGTATATATGAGGCTTCAGCAGATGCCCATCAACCATCAGCTGCCAGCCGTTTTCCCGATAATCTGACAAATCATTTATACTGATCCGCCAATGATAAAAGTCGGTACTGCTAATATCTATATTCGCCGAATACTGCAGAAAATCCACATAACGGAAATTTGAGGTATTCAGTAAATCATGAAAATGTACAGTATCGTTAAAGCCGACACTATAACAATATGAGACAAACAGGAAGACGAGGACAATTGTTCGACATATTATTTTAATCATTTTAATAGTTCAGATATCCAGCATGGAGTCGTAATTTTATACATAACCAGCAGTCCCAAATTGGTTGTTTCTATAATATGATATGTAAATACGTTTGAATATTGCGAATTTATTGCCGCAGAAAGTTTTCGGGTAACCGGAATTTCGATACATCCAATTATACCAAGGGTTAATTCACTTTCATTCTGAAGTCGCTGATTCTCTTCCGCATCAAAGCAGAAGAGACTGTTTCCAACCGTCACTCCTAAATACGTTGGTATTTTTTTCAATATTGAAAACTCTTTTAAAAAGGACAGGTAGCAGTGGATCTGGGTAAATTCAAGCGCCTTGTACTCGTCGTAGAAATGCAATGCAACACCGACTTCGGTAAAACCAAAGTAAAACGGAGTTCGTGCATTCATTGTGAAACCGCCGGAGTAGCGCCAATATCGGTTTATGTCACTATGGCCAACATTCATCAGAGGTCCGGCGGCCCATTGAATGGTGGAAAAAGGCTCGGCTTTTCTATCATTTCCGGTGGCTATCGACATCAATAAAAATAAAATAATGATGTATACCGATTGTTTCTTCATTTAATGCTTCCAAATAATGGAAAATCTAAATGAAAAACTTATAAAGAACCAATTAAATCCAATGACTTTTGGCTCCGGTGCTTTAATCACAACTCTTCATCGCATCATCGGTTTTAAGGACCTAGCGAAACTATAAAAGCGAAATATCTCAATTAACAAGTTTTAAATTGCTTTATAAGCCGTTAATTCATCATATTTTGCCATATTTAATGCTTATTCCCGATCCCGACTCCATCGGGATTAACAGTCAAATAGTTTAATCTCTTACCAAACGTACCGAAAACCCACGTCGTTTATTGAGGTTGTAACGGCTAAGTTCTGAATAAAGGTAGTACAATGCTCGGCCCCATGCGTAGCTACCATTTAATTCAGTAGATGACCAGAAGTAGGCGTAGTAACCCTGATAGCCGAATTTACCATAGCCATAGTAATAGCCCCGGTAGCCCCCAGGCAACGCATCAAAGCCGTATTCATCGGTGCCGTTACCATTATTGTACCAACCACTGGTGGATTTAAGTTTACTGCCCTCGTCCATTCCACGATATCCAATATCGTCAGCCTCTTCTTGAGTCATACCAATGTACATCTCCAGTTCTTTCCATTCTTCATCGGTTGGAACATGCCAGCCCTCAGGTGCTATATTCAGGCTGTCAGTTACCGCATACCAATTATACAAGCGGCCATAAGTGTTGGCATTCGACGGATTGTTACCGTAATCACAGTAGGCGCCCGTTCTAAGACTGCTCCAATCTGAATTTCCGGTCACATTGGGAATTGCATCACCGTTACGATAATGGGTAACTTTCAGATTCTCCGCCATCCACCACTGATTTCCGATTTTTACTGTTTTATAGACATTGCCATCGATGTCTGTCAGTGTATCCGTATCCGCTAATATATCAAGCGGATTATTCTTTGGCTTAGTAGGTTTTTCACAACATTGAATAAAAACAATACTTATTAAAGTTATCAGAAGTGCTGTACAAGCAATTAGTTTTCTAATGTGTTATATCTCCCTGATTCTATTTTCTCAAGCTTATTATTCACCTGCAAGAAATATTTATTCCTTTTTGAATATATTGCACATTTTTGTTCTGTATGCGAGTTCCCGATACTGCTTTGCTCATTGCGAACCCGGCAAAACTCTCTGATAAGTTATATAAGCCATAGTAGTGTTTTACTTTAATAAATAATTTCAATAG
Organism: Fidelibacterota bacterium; assembly: GCA_003645845.1. Taxonomy (GTDB): domain Bacteria; phylum Fidelibacterota; class UBA2242; order UBA2242; family UBA2242; genus B118-G9. The sequence continues at coordinate 20,370 of QNCV01000006.1, forward strand.
TTGCAATTACAATCTGCCTTACGGGACAGACTCTGCTTTCCCGGTATTTCTTCAATTGCTTAATATCTTTGATAATAATAGCGGGAGAATGGAACCAGATTTTTAAAGATATTCAACAATTTCGGAAATTGCTTTGCGATTCTTAGTATGCTTGGCTTGATAATTAACATCGGGATACCCCAGCGGAGTGATGGCAAAAACCTCTTCATCATCATTCAGATCAAGGGCATTTCGCAATACAGTCGGTTTAAAAGCCGCAATCCAGCAGCTGCCGACGCCTTCATTGGCGGCCGCCAGAATCAGGTGATCCATAGCAATGGTCAAATCGGTTTCCAGTGAGTTATAGCCGTCATAGTGCCGGACCCAGGCATCTTCACGCTTTCCGGTTACCACCAGTACGTGGGGTGCATTTTTGAACCAGTCCTTATTATAGCATTCGCGAACCTTTTTCAGCATTTCCGGTGAAGACACAAGCAGAAACTTCCACGGCTGTCGGTTGGCAGCCGAAGGCGCCAGTCGCCCGGCTTCCAGGATTTTACCGAGAACATCCTGAGGAACCGGTCTCCCCGGATCGTAATTCCTGACACTTTCACGATACTTGATTAATTCTTGAAACTCCATTTTTTCTTCCCTCTACTTGTCAACTATTTTAGGTTATTATCCCACTGAAGTCGAGAACTCGGTATGATACCTTGATCCGCCGGAAATTCGGTGGTTGAAGCTTTCACTGTCACTCTTCGCCTTATCTCTTTTCAAAGATTAACCGCTCATTTCAATGAGCGGGAAGCATGAGTATCAATATTCACCGAATTCATACGGGAAATCAAAACTTCAGTCAAGGAACCAATTTAATGTATAAAAAAGATCGCCACACCAAGGACGGCGATAACCGCGCCGACCACCTCTTTCAAAGAAACCTTTTCCTTAAAAATGATCACAGCCGGCGGAATAATCATGATTGGCACAATGGCCATGATCGTAGAAGCTATCCCGGCCATGGTATGCTGAACCGCCAGCAATGACATCGAAACTCCGAGAAACGGCCCGAAAAAGGACCCCAGTGTAATACCTTTCATGGCCGATACGTTCTTCAATGCCTTGAATACTTTCCCCCAGTTTCCCATAAAGAAAAAGAGTACAGTAAATCCGGCAATTCCGGCAATGACCCGAATCTGAGTTGCCGCAAAGGCATTATAGTCGCCCATACCGTATTTGCTGAAAATCAGTCCGACAGCCTGACCAACCGCTCCCCCAAAGGCAAACAGAACTCCCGATATCGGGTGGGAAAATTTCACCTGTCCCCGTTTTTTCCCCCGTTCCAACACTACGAGACAAATCCCCGTTACCGTAATGAACATAGCAAACAGTTCCCAGATTGTCATCGTCTCGCCGAGGAATAAATAACTGATCAGGGCAGTAATTGGCGGAACAAGCGACATGATCAGCATTGAAATACGCGCACCAAGCACAACAAAGGCCTGGAACAGCAGCAGATCACCAATCGCAAATCCCACAATTCCAGATAGAAACAACCATGTCCAGGCGTGCCGACCGGCATCCGTCGGTAAAATATATCCTCGTGTAATAAAAGTAAAAACACTCAGGAACAGAAGGCCGATAATCAATCGAATATAATTGACCGATAGAGATCCAACCTTCTTCCCGGCCGATTCAAAGGACATCGACGTGAATGTCCAGCAAATCGCGGTCGCCAGTGCGGCCAGTTCTCCAAGATGTGATGCAAACATAGTTACCTTCCAAATAATAAACCGCATG